>NZ_JBQHWJ010000051.1:0-17767 GCF_052064035.1 Bulleidia sp. HCP3S3_C9
AAGAATAGACAAATTGCAGAGAAATCTGCTCTTTTTGTCGTATTTGAAATCCATTCTTTATCGTAGATGTAAATTTATTAAATTTTCTCTTGACTTAAGTTATCAAATTTTCTTGTGCTGAAAATGTTCCATATTGGGCAAGTATCCTTGTATATTGCTGAAGACTCATAAAACAAGTCATTCACAATATACGCAGCCTGGTATATGCTAAAATGCGCACGAAAATTGGCAGGGACGGGTTCTCTGTATACAGATAAGAGCAAGATGAAGAAGGCATAAGACGAAGAGAGGCTTTTTATAAAATGAAAATGAAAAATTATGAAGAAAACATATATTCTTTAGGTGAGACTGTAACAGGACAGACACAGGCTATGTCACAGGCCGTACAAAAAACACTGGAAAATAATGGCGGGGTAGGTATAATGACAGGATCTTATGACCAAAACCTGTCTATTTTGTCTGTGGATAATCTGCTGTTGCATAGTACAGGATATACATTCGATACTTTCGTGGAACACACAAAAGGCTCATTGAGAAACTTCTTTTATGACGAGGAAGATATACTGGAGCGAGACCGTTTTTTGCATCTTCACGGAACAGGGGAAGCACAGATCCTTGCAGCAGACGGTACAGTGAATAATGTACGGCTTTGTAAAGAGGATGCGACAGATGAGGCGGGCAGACAGATCTGGGTTATGTCCGTACAGGTCAACTGGGATCATGTAAATTTGGCACTGCTTAATGAGGCTATCTATTCCAGCTTCTGGTATTTTGACTGTGACGAAAACAGTGAGATTGTGAATGTAAACTGGAGTCATGAATTCCGAAAAATGCTCGGCTACCATGACACTCTTGACTTTCCGAATAAACTGGAATCCTGGTCAGATCTTCTGCATCCACAGGATAAAGAAAGAGTAATGGTGCAGCTTCAGGCGGCAATTAAGGATAAGACGAACCAGATAAAATACCGGGTAGAGTATCGTATGAGAATGAAGGATAATCAATACCGGTGGTTTCGGGCATCGGCGGAAGTAATACGCCGTCTGGATGGTTCTGCCAGCAGGATTGCCGGGATTTTTATTAACATTGATGCGGAGAAAAAAGAAATTATGCAGGCACAGAAATCTGCTGCTTTCCACCGGGCTTTTACGAAAGCAGATCTGTGCGAGTATTATGTGAATCTGGAAGCGAATACTTTTGATACCTTTAAGGTTGAACCGTCCCTGATGACCATCTTTGAACAGAGTCATACTTGGGATGAATTGATTTGGCATTTTGTGGATTCCTATGTTGTGGAGACAGATAAGAAGGCGGTATCCTCTTTTTACGACCGTGGTTATATTGCAGAAAGGCTGAAGGGTCTGGAAACCGAATTGTCTTTAGAGTGCCGCATCACTCTGAATGGAGAAGAACGATGGGTCCGCAATGTGGTCATACGTGGCGAAATAGAGGATTCAGAATATGCCATGATCTTTCTGCGTGATATCACAGAGGCAAAGGTAGAGAGCGCACGGCATCTGCAGATGGCAGCGGATAAAGCTTCCATGGAGCAGCTGATTCAGAGTATTGTGCGTCTAGTTGACCGCTTTGTTGTCTGTGATCTGGAAAATGACAGATATGAATTCTACAATCTGAATGGACAGATGATATATAAACCTCTGGGATTTTATCATGATTTTCAGATGCAGGTTCTTGAAAAATATAAGACACTGGAACCATTGGAAGCTATAGATATCCTGATTGCCCCGGATAATATTCGGAAGAAACTGAAAAGTGAAAATGACATTTATAAGTTTGAGTATTGCAGTCTGGATGAAAAGACTTATAAAATCGCTTCTTATATTCCCTTGGAATGGAAGAATGGAAAGCTGGAAAAGGTATTGCTGGCATCCATGGATGTGACACAGGAGAAGAAAGCAGAGATTGAATCCCGTCAGGCACTGAAAGAGGCTTACCGGTCCGCAGAAAATGCAAATCGTGCGAAAACAGAATTCCTTTCCAATATGTCCCATGATATCCGGACACCAATGAATGCGATTGTGGGTCTGACGGCAATCGCAGGAGCAAATGTTGAGAGCAAGGATAGAGTCATTGAATGCCTCGGCAAGATCACAGAATCAAGCCACCATCTGCTTGGGCTGATCAATGAAGTATTGGATATGGCACGTATTGAAAGTGGAAAAATGACACTGGCACAGGAAGATTTCAATCTGTCAGAGCTGGTAGATAATCTTATTACACTTACGAAACCGGTGCTTGATGAACATAAACATAATTTTGATATACACATCAATCATATTGAACATGAGGCTGTCTGTGGTGACAGCTTGAGGATTCAGCAGGTATTTGTGAATCTGATGAGTAATGCGATCAAGTATACACCGGATGGTGGAAATATTACTTTTTCGATAGAGGAAAAACCCAATGGATTTTCAGAACTTGGATGCTATGAATTTACGATTGAGGATAATGGAATCGGTATGTCACCGGAGTTCCAGGAAATCATGTTTGATCCTTTCAGCCGTGCAGATGACCATCGGACAACCAGAGTTCAGGGAACCGGTCTTGGAATGGCAATCAGCAGAAATATTGTGAACCTGATGAATGGCACTATTAAAGTGGACAGTACCTTGCACAAGGGAACTAAAATCACAGTAACAATTTATCTGGAGCTTCAGGAAAAAGAAAAAGAACAGGACAGAGATCTGATGAATCTGCCGGTTCTGGTTGTGGATGATGATAAGACGTGCTGTGAAAGTACAATTGCCACACTGAAAGAAATCGGTATTACAGGTGAATGGGTTCTTTCTGGCAAGGAAGCTGTTGAACGTTGTTATGCACGTCATGAGCTAAAAAACGATTATTTTGCTGTTATCTTGGATTGGAAGATGCCGGAGATGGATGGTATAGAAACTGCAAGACAGATCCGGAAACGGATTGGGAAAGAGATTACCATTATTGTACTGACATCCTATGAATTCAGTGAAATTGAAGAAGAGGCAAAGACGGCAGGTGTAGATGCTTTTATTGCAAAACCGCTGTTCCGTTCCCGACTGACGGCTACACTGCGGCAGTTTACTTCAGGCAGAAAAGAAAATACAGCGAGAAATTATCTGGAGAAACTGTCAGAAGCAGATTATACAGGAAAAAGGATTCTGCTGGTTGAGGATAATGAGTTGAACAGAGAAATTGGTGTTGAAATTTTGAAGATGACAGGGGCAGAAGTGGAAACAGCAGAAAATGGAAAAATCGCAGTTGAAAAAGTGGAAGCTTCTCCGAAAGGTTCGTATGATCTTATTTTTATGGATATCAAAATGCCTGTCATGAATGGTTATGAGGCAACTGCAGCAATCAGGAGCCTTCCTGGTGAAAAGGGGAAACTGCCTATTGTTGCCATGACTGCCAATGCTTTTGCAGAAGATATACAGCTGGCCAAAAATACAGGCATGAATGGACATATCGCGAAACCGCTGGATATGAATAAGTTGAATGATGTTCTGGAAAACTGGCTGTAATTGTCTTCCTGGATGCATGGGAAAAGCAGATAGGAAATATAGAGAGGATTTTGTTATGACGGAAACTAAATATTTATTTCCGAAGCAACCGCAGTCCATGGCAGAAACCCTGTGAGGGTTAATAACCACTTATAAAACTTTGGCTTTTAAATTCCTGTTTATCGCACTGTTTAAAAATATAATCCGTTAACTTTCTTATCCATGAAGAAAGCTGGCGGATTTTTTGTGCTTTTTGACGTGGCAATGGGGGGGTACTCTCATTGCTTAAAAAAATAGTATTAAAAAATGTTATAAGCAAGGAAAATGAGTAAAGAATTGTATTATATTGTTTGCACATATTTGAGTAATGAAAAAAATAGAACTTTGTTTGCTCAAAGAATAAGTGAAAAAACTGTGGTTTTGAGCGTATTTTCTAAATGCAACTGATAATATCGTAATAGTTGCTGGAAGCAATCGTATGCTTGATTATAAAATAGCAGCGAAAAGAGAGGTATTTATATGAAGTATAGTTTTGTTGGGGTTATTATTTGGGGAATTGTTTTGCTGATTGGATTAGCTGTGATTGCTGGTTTTATTACTTTATTGTTTTTTGGCATCAAAGCATTAAAGAAATACTTAAATACAAAAGAAGTCAGAGAAGAAAAAGCAACAATTAAAAAGAGTCTTGGGGAAGTTATTAAGCAACATCGAGAAGAATGTAAAATGACACAGGAATTTGTTGCGGAAGCAATCGGTGTCAGCCGTCAGGCAGTATCTAAGTGGGAAAATGGAACTTCAGATCCAAGTACATCTAATTTAATTGCGATAGCGAAGCTGTTTCATATTACACCAGAAGAATTATTGAAAGAGGTATTATAACGAATAATGAAGAAGAAGGTTTTGCTAATTAGTGCTGTTGTGATCGTGACTATATATGTGTTTACTTATTTTGGTGGATTTACTACGGGTAAATCATTAGATGTAAATGAATTTAAGGCGTATGCAAAAAGTGTTGATGAAATCTCTATTCCACAAGAATACAACATTATTGCTTTAGGTGAAGCAACACATGGAAACAAAGAATTTCAACAGTTAAAGTTAGAAGTATTCAAAAAACTTGTAGAAGAGCATCGTGTTCACAGTTTTGCTTTAGAAGGTGATTTTGGCGGGTGTGAAGAAGTGAATCAATATATTCATGGTGGAGAAGGAACACTGAAAGAAATTGTTCAAAAGATTGGCTTTCAAATCTACAAAACAGAAGAAATGATGCAATTGATTGAATATATGCGGGAATATAACGATGATGCTGAAGAAGATGAACAGCTGAATTTTTATGGTTTTGATATGCAGAGAATTACATATTCTTTTGATACGTTGAAAAAAGAATGTATTGCTGAAGGAATTGATTTATCATTTTTGGATTATTTCATCATAGATGGTCAATGGAATCAAAATTATAGTTATGAAGAGAAAAAAGATTTACTGATGAAATTAAAAAAGACATTAGAATTGAAAGAGTTTAATGGTGATTCGATTCATTTTGTAGATGTGTTATTACAGAATGTTGAAGTTTTACATAGAAAAGATACTGATGGAAGCTTATTAAGAGATCAGTATATGGCTGAAAATGTTTCTTGGATTTTGCAAAAGGAACAGCAAAGAGGAAATGATTGTATTTTCATCAGTGGACATAATGAACATGTTGCAAAATGGGGAAGTTATGACTCTATGGGGAAACTGTTATCAAATCAATATAGATATTATGTGATTGGAACAGACTTCTATAAGACAAGATGCAATTTACCTGAAGGAAATCATAAACGTACCATACAGACATTTTATTCACATGATTCATTAGCTAAAACAGCGAAATTAGCCGGCTTTAAAATGTGCTGGATTGATTTTTCTTCTCTTGAAGAAGGTACAGAAATTAAAAGGTATGCAGATGCATATACCTATATGGGAACACTAGGAGAAAGCTACTCTATCATGAATCGATTCCTTCCTCCTAGCTATCGCATGTTTCAGCCACCCACAACGCTTTATGACAGTATGATTTATGTCTCAAATGCATCACCAACAAAGATTATTGAATGATTATTGATTTACATGTTACAAAGGAACTATAATAAACATGTTGAAAAATGGGGAGCTGAGTGGCTGAGAGTAGGTTCGACCTTGACCCTGAAACCTGATTTGGATAATGCCAACGTAGGGATGATATCTTTATTGTATGTTAGCTGCAGATTAGGTTTTTCTGCAGTTTTTTGTTTTTTGATCAGAATATGGCGGCAAATTGGGGGCACCACCTTATGTCGCATTAAAAAAGTAATGCAGGAAGGAGATAGAAAATGAAAACAGCATTAACAATCGCTGGAAGTGATTCCAGTGGAGGCGCTGGTATCCAGGCGGATATCAAAACAATGTGCGCAAATCACGTATTTGCGACGAGTGCAATTACAGCACTAACGGCACAGAATACATTAGGTGTTACAGGAATTATGGAAGTAACACCAGAATTTCTTGGAAAGCAGCTGGATGCAGTCTTTACAGATATTTATCCAGATGCTGTGAAGATTGGAATGGTTTCTAGTTCTGATCTGATTCGTATGATTGCTTCAAAACTACAGGAATATAAGGCAGCTAATATTGTTGTGGATCCGGTGATGGTCGCAACAAGCGGTGCAAAACTCATTAGTGATGATGCAATTGAAACATTGAAAAAAGAATTGTTGCCTTTAGCAACAGTCATTACACCAAATATTCCTGAAGCAGAAGTTTTAGCGGATATGAAGATTGCAAATGAAGAAGAGATGATTATCGCTGCTGAAAAAATTTCTAAGAAATTTGGATGTGCAACTCTGGTAAAGGGTGGTCATCAAATCAATGATGCAAATGATCTGTTGTATAGGGATGACGCATATACATGGTTTCATGGAAAACGTATTAACAACTCTAATACACATGGAACAGGATGTACATTATCCAGTGCTATCGCATCCAATCTTGCAAAGGGATATGATTTGGATACATCCGTAAAACGTGCAAAGGATTATATTTCTGGAGCATTAAATGCGATGCTTGATCTTGGCAAGGGATCTGGACCAATGGATCATTCATTCGCGATTGATAATGAATATGCAAAGGAGAATGTTCAATGAAGAAAACTTCTTTGTTTGAAAATGCATTGATCTGGTTTGGTGCAGGTGTTTCTATTGCAGAAATACTGACAGGTACATATCTTGCACCTTTAGGATTGAAAAATGGTATTTTAGCCATTGTGGCTGGACATGTCATTGGCTGTATCTTATTGTTCCTGGCTGGTGTTATTGGTGGAAAAATGCGCTTAAGTGCGATGGATTCTACAAAAATGAGCTTTGGACAGAAAGGCTGTCTTTTGTTTGCAACACTAAATGTATTACAGCTGGTTGGATGGACAGCAATCATGATTTATGATGGTGCACTTGCGGCAGATGGTATTATGCATACAGGTGCATGGATCTGGTGTTTGATTATTGGTATCTTGATTCTTGTGTGGATTGGTGTTGGTATTACAAACCTTGGAAAAATCAATACAGTTGCGATGGTTGCTTTATTTGTTTTGACTTTAATGCTTAGCAAATTTATCTTCTTTGATGGAAACAGTGCAGTTGTATGTACAGAAGCAATGACGTTTGGTGCAGGTGTTGAACTTGCAATTGCGATGCCTTTGAGCTGGCTGCCTTTGATCAGTGACTATACACGTGAAGCTAAAGATCCTGTGAAGGCTAGTTTAGTTAGTAGTATTGTGTATGGAATCGTTAGCTGCTGGATGTATTTGATTGGTTTAGGTGCGGCATTATTTACAGGAGAATATGATATTGCACAGATCATGTTGAAAGCAGGTTTAGGTATTGCTGGATTATTGATCATTGTATTCTCTACAGTTACAACAACATTCCTGGATGCTTATTCTGCAGGTATTTCTAATGAATCTATCGTGTCAAAGTGGAATGGAAAACACGTAGCAATGGTTGTAACTGTTGTTGGTACAATTGCGGCAATTGTATATCCAATGGATAACATTACTGATTTCCTGTATTTGATTGGTTCTGTATTTGCTCCTATGATTGCAATCCAGATTGCTGATTTCTTTATTCTAAAGAATGATAAAAGAAATGCAGAATTTGATGTACTGAATCTTGTATTATGGCTTGTCGGATTTGTTGTATATCGCTGTTTTATGCAGATTGATACACCTGTTGGAAATACAATTCCATGTATGATCATTACAATTCTGTTAAGTGTTGTAATTCACAAGATTATCAAAAAGAACAATTAAAATATAGATTTATGAAAAAATGAAAAAGGATGGAATGGAATTCTTGAAAATGGACTTTATTTCGATCCTTTTTATATTGACGGTACATATTTGCTTCAGTATAGTTGAAGTATCAAAGGCAATGACGAAGAGCGCTGTTTTGCTAAGAAGCTAATAAGAGAGTCCGACATTTGGTGAAAGCGGATAGTGGAAACAAAATCAGTAAATCACTTCTGAGCTTGTATGCTGAAATATAGTAGGTATACACGTAATAAATCACGTTACAGGTTTCGGACTTGTTGGAGTCTAGTAGAGTGGCATAGTTTTCTATGCAAATTGAGTGGTACCGCGGATATCAGATTCGTCTCATGTTTTGGGATGAATCTTTTTTTGTGTACTGGAGGGAAAAAGAAATGAAATTAAACAAAAAGAATATGGTGGTTATCAGTTTTATGTTGTTCTCACTGTTCTTTGGAGCTGGAAATTTAATCTTTCCACCATTCTTAGGACAAAATGCAGGGGAACATACGTTTACTGCGATGGCTGGCTTTTTATTAACGGCGGTTGTATTGCCAGTGCTTGGAGTCATTGCCGTTGCTAGATTTGATGGATTAGATAAGTTAAGTGGAAAAGCTGGAAAACGTTTTGCATTCATATTTACAGTATTGATTTATCTTTCTATTGGACCTGGTCTAGGTATTCCGCGTGCAGCTTCTGTTCCGTTTGAAATGGCGGTTTCACCATATTTGCCAAACGATGCAAATCGTACGCTGTGGATGGTTTTATACTCTGCTCTTTTCTTTCTTGTTGCGTTATGGCTGTGTTTGAATCCTGGAAAACTTGTACAGCGTATTGGGAGGGTATTAACACCTAGCTTATTGATTTTGCTTGTTCTTTTGTTTATCAGTTTTGTGACAAAAGGAAATGTCAATGTTGCTCCTGCCTTAGATAGCTATCAATCTTCTGCATTTTTAAAAGGTTTTACAGAGGGCTATAACACAATGGATACCATTGCAGCATTAAACTTTGGTCTAGTGATTTCAACAACACTTGTTTCGTTTGGATTAAATGAGAAGAAAGATCGTATTACACATACTGTGTATGCTGGTATATTTGCAGGCAGTATCTTAGCAATTGTATATATCATGCTTTCATATATGGGAATGTGTTCTTCTGGTGTATATGCAGTACAGGAAAATGGTGCATGGACATTGAGGTGTATTGTGCAGCAGGTGTTTGGTGATGGAGGTGCAGTTCTTTTGGCAGCAATCTTTACATTAGCTTGCTTAACAACCTGTGTTGGTTTAATTAATTCCATTTCTCAATTCTTTTCTATCTTATTTAAGAAAATATCTTATAAAGTATGGGTCATTGCTATCGTCTGCTTCTCATTTTTAGTATGCAACCTTGGATTGAATGTGATTTTGAGTATTTCTGTACCTGTGTTGAATATTGTGTATCCAGTTTCAATTGTTCTTATTTTATTAGGTTTAACAGATACACTGTGGGTGGATCATCCATATGTATATCCATTTACAGTTTTAGGTACTGCAGTATTCAGTGTGCTTCATACATTGGATACATTAGGAATTACATTTGGAGTATTTTCTGATGCGTTGAAAATGATTCCTTTATATAGTTCTGGATTTGGGTGGGTGATCGTTGCAAGTGGTATGATGCTTGTAAGTATCCTTGTTGATAAGATGAAGAATATTCATGCATCTGAAACACAGAATGCGTAAATACGAAAAAAATCCTTTTTAAAATGAGAATTGAATTCTTGGATTTTGTATTGAAATTGTGCATCAACAAGCGTATAATCGTAACGTTTTAAGCGATAAGAAAGAAGGTGCACGTATGGATTATCAGAAGGTTATTAATATTGCGGTGATTGCTCACGTAGATGCTGGTAAATCAACTTTAGTTGATGCGTTTCTTAAGCAGTCTCATGTCTTTAAGGACAATGAAAAAGTAGTTGACTGTATCATGGATTCAAATGACCTTGAACGTGAAAGAGGCATTACAATTTATTCTAAGAACTGCTCCGTACAGTATAAAGATTACAAGATCAACATTGTGGATACACCAGGCCACGCAGATTTCTCAAGTGAAGTTGAACGTATCATTAAGACAGTAGATACAGTTATTCTTCTTGTTGACTCTGCAGAAGGTCCAATGCCACAAACACGTTTCGTATTACAGAAATCATTGGAAAATGGTCTAAGACCAATCTTATTGATCAATAAGATGGATAAGCAGGATGCTAGAGCTACAGAAGTTATTGATGAATGCTATGACTTAATGCTTGAACTTGATGCTACAGATGATCAGTTAGATTTCCCAATTCTTTATGGTTGTGCAAGAGAAGGTATTGTTCGTTATGACTGGGAAGATACAAACACAGATATCGTTCCATTATTCGAAACAATTACACACCATGCACAGGCATATCCAGACTTAACGAGCGAATCATTGCAGATGCAGATTACAGCATTGGCATATGATGACTATATCGGCAGATTAGGTATTGGTAGAATTTATAAAGGTACATTAAAAGCTGCAACAACATACACTGTATGTAATGCAAATGGTGATGCACCACATCAGGGAAGAACAAACCAGATTTTCGTATATAAAGGATTGTCTAGAGTCAGTGTAGATGAAATCCAGTCTGGTGAAATCTGCATGATTTCTGGTATTTCCGATATCAATATTGGTGATACTTTATGCCCAGTTGGAGAAGCAGATCCACTTCCAGCAATCAAGATTGAAGAGCCAACACTTTCCATGAACTTCATGGTAAACGACTCTCCATTTGCAGGACAGGTTGGTAAGTTTGTTACTTCTCGTAATATTAGAGAAAGACTTGACCGTGAATTACAGGTTAACGTTGGTTTGAAGGTTGAAGATACGGATTCTACAGATACATTTAAAGTGTCTGGTAGAGGTGAATTGCATTTAACAGTTCTTCTTGAACAGATGAGACGTGAAGGATATGAAATTGCAGTATCTAGACCAGAAGTTATTTTGAAGAAGATTGATGGTGTTACGTGTGAACCAGTTGAAGAAGTTGTGATTGATGCACCTAATGAATATAGCGGGGCTGTTATTTCTGCATTGAATGTTCGTAAGGGCCTTTTAAACAACATGGAAGATGTTGGTACATATACAAGAATTACATATATGGTTCCAACTAGAGGTCTGATTGGTTTTAGAAGTGACTTCATTAACATGACACATGGTGAAGGTACAATGGTACAGCGTCTTGCTGACTATGAACCTTGGAAGGGTGAAATTCCACAAAGAGAAAATGGTGCTTTGATTTCTACAGAAACAGGTGGTGCTATGACATATGCTCTTTGGAATATTCAGAATAGAGGTCAGTTGTTTATTGGCGCACAGACTCCAGTATATGAAGGTATGATTATTGGTGTATCTGCAAAGAACATGGATATGACTGTTAACCCAATCAAGAACAAGAAGATGACAGCTGTTCGTTCTACAGGTAACGATGAGGCAATGAAACTTGTTCCACCAAAGGTATTAACATTGGAACAAGCAATTGAATTTATCAATGATGATGAATTGGTTGAAATTACACCAACAGATATTCGTGTTAGAAAGAAGTATCTCACAGCAATTGATCGTAGAAGACACGCTAGAGAGCTTGGAAAGATTGAAAACGAATCTGATGAATAAGAAGACGGTAGAAATATCGTCTTTTTTTATTAATTCTTTAAGTAAACAATGTGCTGTTATGTTAAAATAATCACATATGGAAGAAAATAAGTGTGCCATTTTCCTTGCAGATGGCTTTGAAACATGTGAGGGATTGATCGTAATTGATCTATTAAGAAGAGCTGGTATTCACATTGATATGATTTCAATGAATGAAACGCTCACTGTTACAACATCGCAGAATGTAGTCTTACAGGCGGAAAAACGATATACAGATATTGATCCTGAAGACTATGATGTTTTGATTTTACCGGGTGGTAAAGTCGGCACAAAGAATCTAGAATCTGTTGATTCTTTAAAAGAGGCCATAAAAATGCACTATTCAGAAGGAAAGCTGACATGTGCAATCTGTGCTGCGCCATCTATTTTTGGCCATTTAGGTATGCTGAAAGGGAAACGTTATACATGTTTTCCAGACTTCGATGGTGCGTATGGTGGAACATATATGCAGGAATTGGCGGTTACGGATGGAAATCTGATTACTGCCAGGGGTATGGGTGCTACTTTAGAATTTGCTAGAGAAATCTTAAAGCAGTTGATTGATGAAGAAGCAATGAAAAAAGTACAACATGGCATTCAATATGAACATTCATTCCGTAATGAATAAATTGAGGAGGATACACTATGGAAAACATGTTTTCAAATGATTCAAGACAGTTTAAGTTTGATGTGCTTGTAGCATTATGTCGTTCAGCAAGCAAAGGGGAAGTTGATGAAGATGAAATTCAGGCATATGCCCACAACCTGGTTTCATTGTCATCTCCTAGAGTTAGATGCTGCGTATATAAAGAAAGAGAAGTATTAAGACAGAGAGTTAGACTTGCAATGGGCAAGAATGCTTCTGAAGAAGGTGAACACGCTAAGGAACAGATCGTTCAGGTGATTGATGCTGCATGTGATGGATGTACGATCAAGAAAGTTCGTGTAACAGATAACTGTCGTAAATGTATGGCAAAGAGCTGTATGGCAGCGTGCCGTTTTGGTGCAATGCATATGGGTGTATATCATTCTGAAATTGACTATAAGTTATGTAAAGAATGCGGAGCATGTGCAAGAGCTTGTCCTTACAATGCCATCGTAATTACTGAAAGACCATGCTATGCACATTGCCCAGTACAGGCAATTGGCTGGGATGAAAATAATCTTTGTAAGATTGATGAAAAGAAGTGTATTAACTGTGGTGCATGTGAAAATGCCTGCCCATTTGGTGCAATTGAAGATAAGAGCATGGTGCTTCCTGTAATGAATCATATTCGTGAAGGCAAGCGTGTATATGCAATTGTTGCACCAAGTATTCAGGGACAGTTTGAAAATACAAGCTTGGCACAGGTTATGAAGTCAGTTGAAATGATTGGCTTCAAGGAATGTGTTGAAGTGGCTGGTGCTGCTGATGCAGTTGCAGTGACAGAATACAAAGAATTGAAAGAACACAAGGAAGCTGGTGTTCCATTGACAACTTCCTGCTGTCCTGCATTTGTAAATATGCTAAGAATTCATTTCCCACAGGTATATGAAAATAACAAGAGTTCAACATTATCACCAATGCAGGCTTGTGCGAAGAAAATCAAGGCAGATGATCCAGATTGCGTCGTAGCATTTATTGGACCATGTATTGCTAAGAAGAGCGAAGTATTAAGTTCTGATCTTTGTGATTATGCAATTACATATGAAGAATTAGCTGCAATGTTTATTGCTAAAGGAATCAACCCTGCAGATGTTGAAGTTAGTCCACTTGAAAAGTATGCTTCTAACTATGGCAGAAACTTTGCACATTCTGGCGGTGTTGCTGCTGCAGTTGTTCAGGCTGCAAAGGAAGCTGGTGATCCAGTTGCTTATAATGCAGTTATTGCAAATGGTGGATTTGAATGCAAGAAGCAGTTACTCTTAATGAAAGTCGGCAAGTTCAATGGTGACATCTTAGAAGGAATGAACTGTGAAGGCGGATGTATTGCTGGGCCTGCCTGTATGACAGATGCAGCTACTGTTAGAGGTAGAATGACTAAGGAAAACCTTCAGACAGACAAGAAAACAATTGAACAGTCAGTTGAATTGTTTGATATGAAAGATTTTGATATTGAAATCAAAAAGAATGCAGAATAAACTGATAACCGTGGACACTGTTCACGGTTATTGTTTAAGTGAAGTTTATGGAAAAGAAATTAAACTTAAAAGAGCTGAAATGGGTTCATCAGCCAGATCGATTTGTTGTAAGAGAAGATAAGATCATTATTGAAACAGAGCCACATACTTCTTTGAATTTACTTGGAGGAAGTGCAGAAGGAGTAGAAATGGAACTCGTTCCAACGGGAAACTTTCATTTTTCAATCCGATGTGATTTCCAGTATAAAAATACGTTAGATCAATGTGGAATTGTTTTATACGATCAGCATGGTAGAAAATTGATTGTTGGTTGTGAGATGATGGATGGTGAAGTATCTAAAATCGTTGTTCGTGTGAATCATATGGATGGAACAGATCGTTCGGAAAGAGAAATTGGATCTGGAATACAATGGTTGTATTATCGTATTTGGCTGAGAGGTGGTATTGTTAGAGTGCAGTACAGCTTCAATGGAAAACGATATTCAGACTTGAGAGAGTTTGTCATAGGAAATGATGAAGTGAAACTTGGTATTTATGCATGCAGCCCAAGAAATTCATCATTTGATTGTATATTTTCTGAAGCAATATTAGATGAGGAAGTGAAAGTATGAGTGAAGTAGAAAGATTGATTCGTTATTGTAAAGTGGATACACAGAGTGATCCAGACAATGAAAATGTAACACCAAGCAGTGAAAAACAGTTCAATCTTGCTAAGATGTTAAAGCAGGAATTAGAAGAGCTGGGGTTAGAAGATGTAACTTTAGATGAACATTGCTATGTTTATGCATGGCTTCCTTCTAATGTAGAAGGTGCAGCAAAGACTGTTGGTTTCATTGCACATATGGATACAGCACCTGATTTTTCTGGAACAAATGTGAATCCAAGAATCATTGAAAACTATGATGGCAATGACATTGTGTTGAATGAAGCAATGGTTACAAAAGTAGAAGATTTCCCTGAATTAAAAGCATTGAAGGGAAAAACACTGCTTGTCAGCGATGGTACAACACTTTTAGGTGCAGATGATAAAGCTGGTATTGTCAGCATTATGGAAGCACTTGTATATCTGAAAAATCATCCTGAAATCAAACATGGTCGTATTGCGATTGGTTTTACACCAGATGAAGAAATTGGCAATGGTGCAAAATATTTTGATATTGAAAAGTTTGGCGCAGATTTTGCATACACAATGGATGGTGGAACAGTTAGAGAAATCAGTGATGAAACATTTAATGCTGCAAGTGCAACGGTAACATTCAATGGTTTTTCAATTCATCCAGGTTCAGCTAAAAATAAGATGGTCAATGCTGGTTCTATTGCTTGCAGCTATCAACAGTTATTGCCAGAATATGCACGTCCAGAACATACAGAAGGTAGAGATGGATTTATTCATTTATGTGGTATGCAAGGCAGCACAACACATGCTGAATTGAACTATATTATCCGTGATCATGATCGTAATAAACTGGAAGAAATGAAAGGCTGGATGCTAAAGGCTGTTGATTTCGTTAATGCGATGCATGGTGAAGGTACATGTTCTATTGAAATCAAAGATGCATATCACAATATGAAGGAAGTACTGGATGAACATCCAGATGCAGTAAAATATGCTTTCCAGGCATATGATGAATTAAGCATTACACCATTACATGAACCTGTTCGAGGCGGTACAGATGGTGCGGAATTATCTTTACGTGGACTTCCATGTCCAAATCTTGGTGTCGGTGGAGGCAATTTCCACGGTCCGTATGAATATTGCTGTATTGAAGAATTACAGCAGGCTGTAACTGTTATTTTAACGATTGTTCAAGACGTAGCAAAGGGAGAATAATTATGATCTGTACTTGTACAATGAATCCATCTTTAGACTATTACCTTGAATTTGATGAAAATATCAAAAATGGGAAATTAAATCGTTCTAATCTTGAATACTATGAAGCAGGTGGAAAAGGGATTAATGTTTCTATTGTTTTAAATAACCTTGGTATTCCAACAAAAGCTTTTGGCTTTATTGGTGGTTTTACGAAAGACTTTTATATTTCTTTGCTTGCAAAGTATGAGAATATTCATCCAAACTTTACGTATACTGATGGTCATACAAGAGTGAATGTGAAGCTTCGTGGAAAAGATGAAGTGACAGATATTCACGCAATGGGTCCGTATATTACACATGAAGATATGCAGAAACTTGTGAAAAAGACGGAAAGTATGTATGAACAGGATTATTTTGTTTTAGCAGGTAATACACAGGAATGGTTAATTGATGAAACAGAAGAAATGCTGAAAAAATTAATCAGTGAGGGTGTAAAGGTTTCATTGGATACAAATGTCAAGATCATGCAGGATATGCTGCAGTATAAGCCATTTTTATGTAAAACAACGAGTAAAGAATTAGAAGAAATTCTGAATATTAAAATTGAAAATGACCAACAGGCAATTGATGGGGCAAAAAAGCTGTATGCACTAGGTGCAAAACATGTCATTGTATTAACAGATACACTAGCAATTCTTGTGAATGATCATGGTACATTTACATGTGAATTCCTGGATCAGGATTCTGTTGTAAATACGGTTGGTACTGGGGATTCTATGATTGCGGGATTCTTGATGAATTATTTGAGAACAAAAGATTCTTATGATTCATTAAAGTTTGGGGCATCCTGTTCAAGTGCAACTGCATACTCTAAAGGATTGGCAACGCGCGAAAAAATTGATGCAATCTATCAGAATACAGTTGTACAGAAGATTGATTGAGGAAAATTAATGAAGAAAATTTTAATTAGTTTGTTAGCAGTGGGAATGTTAGTCGGCTGTTCTACACCAGCTTCCAGTAGTAAAACATCTTCTACTTCTGTTACGCAGAAAGATGAAAAACTGACGATTACAAGTAATGTCGAGCTTGTTTCAGTAAAAACAAATTTAGAAGGATATAAATGGGTTGGAAGTGAAATAGGTGATTTTAAGGAAACATCTTTAAAAGAGACAATTCGTTTGTTCTCTGAAAAGGGTACAGGAATTGTGTATTATGGATATGTTGGCTGTCCTTGGTGTGAAAGAGCACTTCCTGAATTGAATCAGGTTGCTTTAAAGTATGGCGTTCCTATCTACTATGTAGATGCATCTATATCTCCGGATCACGATGACTATATAACACTAACAAATGATTTTGGGGACATTCTGAAAACAGATGAAGAAACTGGAGAAAAAGAAATGTATGTGCCTATGGTTGTAGGTATTAAGGATGGAAAAGTCGTTGGCAGTCATACTGCTTTGGTTGACAGTTTTGAAATCAAAGATGAAACTTCTCAAATGAATGACAAACAGAAAAAAGAATTGCAGGACATTTATACAGATATTATTTTGAAAGTTGCTGATGAATAGAAAAATATTAATCGTTTTCATATGTGTATTTCTTTTATGTGGATGTACTTCAAATGTATCAGAGAAAGATAACAACGGCCTTTTTAAAGATGAATCCATTAAAGTGAGTGAAATTCATGACTCTGATATAAAAGAATATGAATTTTTAGAAGATGATGATCCTGCATTTATTGAGATCAGTTTTAAAGATGCGTGTAAGTTTTTTAGAAACCAATGGAGTGGGATTATATATTTTGGACATGTAGGCTGCCCTTGGTGTGAAAGAGCAGTTCCTGTACTGAATGAAGTTGCTAAAAAAGCAAACATTCTTGTTTACTATGTAGATGCAGCAAAAGATGTTGGAAAAAATGATAATGAATCAGACAAACTGTTCGAAGAAATGAAAGGGTATATCTCTGATAGCTATCGAGAAGATGAAAATGGAGAATTAACATTTTTTGTGCCGAATGTGATTGGCGTAAAAAACGGAGAGCTTGTTAATTACAAATCGGGATTACCTGACAGTTACGACATTAACGAAAAAAATCAGATGAGTGATGCGGAAAAAAATGAATTATATAAAAAGTACGCAGAAATCTTTCAAAAAGTATACGGAAAATAGCAAAAACTGAAGTAAAGATACAAATTCGGCATGGACAAAGAAAGGCGCTCCAAAATTGGATGAGGTGTCAAGAAATTGATTTTCAAATAACATGAGGAATTGAAAGAATTTCAACACCTCAAACAACTTGAGCGACGAGAAGTACATATGGTG
>NZ_JBQHWJ010000052.1:0-17353 GCF_052064035.1 Bulleidia sp. HCP3S3_C9
CACCATATGTACTTCTCGTCGCTCAAGTTGTTTGAGGTGTTGAAATTCTTTCAATTCCTCATGTTATTTGAAAATCAATTTCTTGACACCTCATCCAATTTTGGAGCGCCAGAAAAAGTCTAAACAATCTGTTTAGACTAAATCATTTCATTAATTGCATTCCAGATATTATCTATTCCTGTTTTCTTTAATGAATCTACAGGAATCAACGCTTTTACAGGAAGCTTTAATGTATTCGCAATCTTTTGCGCATTACTTAAATACTTGCCTCTAGAAATCTTATCTGTTTTCGTACATGCTACGATAATATTCAGATGTGTACTTCTACCATACTCAATCATCGCAATATCGTCTTCATTCGGTTCTCTTCTTGCATCCAGCACAAGAACCATACCTTTTAGATTTTCTCTATGATTGAAATAAGGTTCAATCAGCTTTCCAAAAGCAAGTGCACTCTTTGCATCACTCGTCGCATAGCCATAGCCAGGCGCATCTGTAAATACAACTCTGTTATCTACAATAAAGAAGTTTAACAGTCTTGTTTTACCAGGTGTTTTTCCTGAAAATGCTAAATTCTTACGATTTACCAGTGCATTGATGAGTGTACTTTTACCAGCATTACTTCTACCCGCAAATACAATTTCAGGTAGATTGCTGTCTGGCCATCCACTTTCATTTGCTGCTGTTGTCAGCAGTTTCGCATCATGATACTGCATTATTTCACCAGCGCTTCCTTTAATACTTGAGAAACGTTATCTACAGGAATAAATGTAATGGATTCTTTGACAGCCTTTGGTACATCATCAAGATCTCTCACGTTTTCCTTAGGAATCAAGATCTTAGTAATACCAACTCGATTTGCTGCTAAAGATTTTTCTCTTAAGCCACCAATTGGAAGTACGTGACCTCTTAGTGTAATTTCCCCTGTCATCGCAAGGTTATTTTCAACTGCTCTACCTGTTAAAGCAGAAACAATTGCCGTTGTCATCGTTACACCAGCACTAGGGCCATCCTTAGGTACTGCTCCTTCTGGTACATGGATATGAATATCGTTCTTTTCAAAGAATTTTGGATCAATGTTATAGTCATGTGCATGTGCTTTGACATAGTCAACCGCAATCTGTGCAGATTCTTTCATAACATCACCAAGTTTACCAGTCATCACAATTCCACCCTTACCTTCATAAGAGCTGACTTCAATCTGGAGAACATCTCCCCCAAATTCTGTATATGCTAAACCAGTAACACAGCCAACCTGTGCTTTCTTTTCTTTGTTTCCGTATTCAAAGATTTCTTTACCAAGCCATGCATTGATCTGCTTCTTGCTCATTGTCATAGACTTCTTGCCATCCTTCAGGATTGCTAAAACGGTCTTACGACATAGAGAAGCAATAAGTCTTTCTAATTGTCTTACGCCTGCTTCGCGTGTGTAATGACGAATGAGATACAACACTTCATCATCTTTAATTTTGAATTGAGATGCTTTTAAACCATTTGCTTTGATCTGCTTAGGAATCAGATGATCCTTTGCAATCTGTACCTTATCCAGTTCTGTATAAGATGGCAATTCAATGATTTCCATACGATCTCTTAAAGGTGCAGGAATATTTTCCAGGTAGTTGGCTGTTGCGATAAACATTACTTTACTTAGATCATAAGGTTCTTCTAGATAGTGATCAGAAAACATTGCATTCTGTTCAGGATCCAACACTTCCAGCATTGCATCACTAGGATCACCCTTATAGTCAGCACCCATCTTATCGATTTCATCAATCAGGAATACAGGGTTAATCACTTCAGCCTTCTTCATTCCTTGGATGATACGACCAGGCATTGCACCTAGATAAGTTCTTCTATGACCTCTGATTTCAGCTTCATCTCTAACGCCTCCTAAGCTCATTTTCACAAACTTGCGGTCTAAGGCACGAGCAATGGATTTTGCTAATGAAGTTTTACCAACACCTGGAGGACCTGCTAAACAGATAATTGGTGCATTTAATGTACCTGTCATCTGTTTTACAGCTAGATATTCCATGATACGATCTTTGACTTTTTCAAGACCATAATGATCTTCATCCAAAACTTCACGTACTTCCTTCAGATCTTCTACATCTTCTGTTTCCTGCCAGTATGGAACATTTAAAAGCCAGTCTAAGTAGTTTCTGCTAACAGATGCTTCTCCGCTTCCAGCAGGCAGCATTTCATATTTCTTCAATTCATCCAATGCCTTCTTCTTGATAGATTCTGGATATGGATTGTTTTCAATCTTGTCGCGAAGTTCCTGGGAATCATCGGTAATATTAGAAACATCACCAAGTTCTTCTTTGATTGTCTTAAGTTTTTCTCTTAAGTAATATTCTTTTTGTGAATCATCAATCTTTTCTTTTACTTTCTGATTGATATCATTTTCAATTTCAGATAAACGCTGCTGTTTTTCCATTTCAGAAATGATAAATAACATGCGTTCATTGATATTGAGTGTTTCAAGAAGTTTCTGTTTTGTCTGCTGATCATTTAATAAATACTGGCCAAACTGATCTGTTAATGTTACTGCAGAAACACCTTTTGACATCTGGTGAATAATATCTGCAGGAAATGCAGCAGTTACATTTGAAATCTTCTCAAATTCAGAAATAATCTTCTTTACCAATGCAAGTTCTTCTGTTGTATCACCCTGTACATCTTCTAACAGTTCAATATCAGCCATCATCATAGAACCATCATCTTCAAGATTCACAAGCTTAGCGCGCTTCATACCAGTAAAAGTAATACGCATATAGCCTTGTTTTCTTCTAACAACTTTGATTTTACTTAATGTACCAACGGAATAAAGATTCTCTCTAACAGGCTGTTCAACCATGATGTCATTCTGACAGACAATAAATACCTGTCCATCATACTCATCACTTGCACTATTGATTGCGTTGACCGATTTTTGTCTGCCAACTTCAATCATAACATCTTGTCCAGGGAATACGATGATTCCTCTAGTACAAATTACGGGAATTCTCATAGTATTTTCCATACCTAGTACTCCTTTCTTTTCTTCTAACAAATAAGACGCAGCTTAAATATAAACTACGTCTTATGAATCATTCATTAAGCTTTTGCTGCGTTGTCTTTAACGAAGTTGTAAGCCTTTGTTGTCTTGATATCCTGCTTGATCATGTCAACAGAAACAAGTGGCTTGATCTTTTCAACTTCCATACCATACTGCGTAGCAAGATCATGGTACTGAGCTTCAACATCTTCGTCTGTTGCTTCTAAGTTTTCAACTTCAGCAATCTTGTTAAGTGTCAATCTTAACTTAACGCTCTTTTCAGCATTTTCTCTGTAGTCATTCTTAACATCTTCTACAGTCTTGCCCATCATCTTCAGGTATTGTGTGAAAGAAATACCATACTGCTGGATCTGAGCAGCCATCTGCTGGATCTGACCATTAACTTCATCTTCAACAAGAGCATCTGGCATATCGATCTTAACATTGCTTGTTAATTCATCAAATAGCTTTTCATCAGCTGCATTTTCTGCCTGTGCCTGCTTAGCAGATGATAATCTTTCTTTTACTGTATTCTTAAGATCTTCAACTGTTTCAACGTTAGGAATGTTTGTATCCTTAGCGAAATCATCATCTAGTTCAGGTAATACTTCTCTTGTAACTTCATGAACCTTAACCTTGAATACAACTGCAGCACCCTTAAGGTCTTCAGCATGATAATCTTCTGGGAATGTTAAGTTCAATTCCTTTTCATCACCAGCCTTGCAGCCAATTAACTGATCTTCGAAACCAGGAATGAATGAACCTGAGCCTAACTTTAAGCCATAGTTTTCAGCCTTGCCGCCTTCGAATGCAACGCCATCCTTGAATCCTTCATAGTCGATCTTAACTGTGTCGCCTTCTTGAGCTTCACCTTCAACTGTTTCAAGATCTGAATACTGCTTTCTCATACGGTCGATTTCTTCGTTGAGTTCTTCATCAGTAACTTCAACTGCTTCAACTTCATACTTTAAGCCTTTGTATTCGCCAAGTTCTACTTCTGGCATAACTGCGAATGTGAATACGAGTTCTGCCTTTTCATCATCCATAGACTTAACATCTAACTGTGGCTGAGAAATAGGTGTAAGATTCAATTCTTCAAATGCTTTTCTCATCCATTCATTTGCATTGTCTTCGATAGCCTGTGCCTGTCTTTCAGCCATAGAAACTTTCTTTTCAAGCATAGCTACAGGAACATGTCCTTTTCTAAAGCCATCGATCTTAGCATTCTTAGCAATCTTATTGAATGCTTTCTTAACGGCGTTCTTCCATTCTTCGCCTTCGATTGTGACATTCATGTCACCCATTGATTTTTCTTTCAGTGTCCAAGTTGACATTGTTATTCTCCTTTTCAATTCGTGCTTGCCTATTATAGCAAAATTCCATAAATAGTGCCATAAATACACAAAAATTTACATGAAATATAATAGCACTCATATTAGCACTGTCAATAGATGAGTGCTAATATTTTAATAAATATTTCAGTTCAGCAATATTTCAGAATAAATAAAAATGGCATCTCTGCCATTTAACTGAATTGCTGAGAAACAAATCCGATCTGTTTTTTTACATCTTCCAGAATATCATTTCTGTCCATCATACGCGTAATTTCTTCTAAAATGTCAAACGCTAATGATTGCCCTTCATCTTCCTCATACGACAGCGGCAGAAACATAAACACATCATGAACAAGCATTGTCTTTGCCATTTCATACATATCTGGATTTTTATTCAGCCATTGATTCAATAAAGCATTTGCTTTCAGGAAGCCTTTTGAGTGAGAACATGGAACAAGTGAATCGCCATAAAATGTATATTCAACACCATCTTTATTCCAGATAAATTCATCCTGAATTTCCTGTTCTGCAATTGCTTCAACAATTAAGGCAGCTGCTTCAGGATATGGATCATCTTTAAGATAGTCTTGTATCTCCTCAATATAGTCCCTTAAATTTCTTTTTGCTAATTGTGCAGCAGATACAAGCTGACATTCACTGCCTCCTCTTAGACCATCTAAAATATCATCCACACTTCTCTCTGTATTTCTTTTTTCACCCATTTGAAATCTGAGATCTTTTAATAAAGTATACAGCTGTTCTTCTGTATCTTCTGGAATGTATGGCATGCTTAACTCTTTTTTAATAGTTGCAAATGCCTGTGCATAGTCGCCATCAGCAATATTCTGTTTGATTTCAGCAATCATTTCATCATAATAATTCGTCATGATATTAGTATATAATTTTATTTCATTCATCTCAAATACGTTTTATAATAGTGACATGGAAGAAATCGTATTAGTTTCAGATAATCATGGTCAAAGAAAACCATTAGAGTATCTCAAAGAAAATTATCCAGTCACAGATTATTTCATCCATTGTGGCGATTCAGAAATGCATCCTAACCAGTTATCTGGTTTTACAAGTGTACAGGGAAATAATGATTTTTTTCATGCATATCCAAATGAAAGAATCATAACAATAGCTAATCACAACATTCTTGTTGTGCATGGTCATATGCATATGATTTTCAATCAGCCACAACAATTAGCAAGATACGCAAAAAGAGTACATTGTGATATTGTCTTCTATGGCCATACGCATATTCCACAGGATATTACAGTTAACGGTGTTCGCTGCATTAATCCTGGCAGTATCTGGCACAACCGTGATGGATCCAAACCTAGCTATATGATTATCCATTTAGATGATAAAAATATCGAAGTTGAGAAGAAAGAATACAAATTTTAAAAAAATTTAACAAAAAGGCTTGTCAAACTCTTAACTCTTTGGTATATTAAATGAGCTGTCTTGGTAGCTCAGCTGGATAGAGCACCCGCCTTCTAAGCGGACGGTCAGGAGTTCGAATCTCCTCCAGGACACCATTTAAAAATCACCGCTGTTTATCAGCGGTTTTTTTGTGCTATACTATTCTCATGAACATGAATTTATATCCATATAACTACTATTCTTTACTGATTGCGGTAATACTTGTCATTATTTTCCTGTTTTTGACATTGAAGCATTTAGCTTCATTAGCAAAAACAGTGCAGAATATGCAGCCTGCCTTAGAAAATATACAAAAACAGTCAACACTGTTGCAAATCAAACAGGAAGTATTACAGGAAAAGAAACAGGAAAGTCATAAAAATGATAAATACTTTAAAGTACTGCTTCCTTTACTGGCAGCAATCTATACAACATATCGAGATGATGATGAGTGTCATGGTATCAAAGGATACAAAAAAGCATGTAAAACGGTATTTCAGAAAAAGAATACAAGTTTATCCAAAATATTTTCACAGATACGATAAATATAAAAACGAGGTTTTCCTCGTTTTTATCATACTTATAGAGAAGTTGTCATACCTAGGACGAAGCTGATTGCCATCATAATGCATCCAATCAGAACAACGATACCTACACATTTTGTAATGGAATAATTCTTCTTTGTTAATAGATAGTAGAATACATATGTACAAACCAGACCAATACAAGCTGGTACAGCATTCAATACGCTTGACGCTACAGAAGACAAACTGCTTGATTGTACAGCTGAAACAAACGTATTTGAAGCACTGACATGCTTTGTTGCCAGTACAATCAATCCACCAACTGTAAATCCACCCATGATTTTAGATGCCTTTGCAAGGTCTTCCTTCTTTTTCATGAGTTTTTCCATAATCTTTGTACCTTGTGCATATCCAACTTTAATCAATACAAAGCGCAATACAACCGTAAGAAACATTGCTGCAAGTGCAAATACAGCTACGCTGGCAACATTGCCATTATTCGCACCAGGAATGCACGCAATGGCTACTGTTGAAAGAATCATCAAGTTAAACAATGCATGAGAGAGGCTATTGCATAATACATTCATTGTTGTACGAACAGAACGAATTGTTTCTAAATCACATTTCTGTGCTTCCAGTGAAAGTACAACTCCCATAGCAAGTGTAGAAAAGAATGATCCTGTTTCTACATATTCAAGATTATGTCCCATGGATAATGCAAGATCTTCTTCATTTTCATGAATCTTTTTAAGAGCTGGTGCTAATGCATGGCACCATCCATATGCTTCCCCTGTTTCGCTGTTCTTAGAAGCACTTACCATAAAAGAACGCAACGCAACCTGATTTAATGTTTTCTTGTCTAAAGGAAATGCTTCATTTTTATTTGTATACTGTGTAATTCCTACCACCATTTTTCTGCACCTCCTTTAATTGTGTTGACTGGCTTGCTTTCCTCATTTTTCACTGTTATTGTTTCTTTCTGTGAAGAATGGAAGTTAAACCATCCTAAAGCAAATGCAATGCATGCTACTATTGTTCCAGATACAGCAGCAGAAGTCATAGATACTAAGATCAAACCAACCGCAACACCTAGTAAAACAGCACCAGTAAGGTCTTTTCCACCCATGTTTCTTAATAGAATTGCAAATGCAATACATGGCATTAAAGAAGCAATCGTCATGATTCCAATCATTACGAATGGATAAGTGTGAATAAATGTTGACAGCATTGCATTAATACTGGAAGCATTTTTCATCACGAAATATGCAACCCCTAAATAGACAAGTACATTGATTAGAATCAATACAAACTGCATCATGCCAACTTTTTTATCATCATGTTTTTCACAAGCTTTTCTAACTGCTGGCAAAAATAATGTGTTGAATAGATTTAAAACATATTCTAATGCAATTCCTCCAACAAGAAATGCACTTGCATTTGTGATAGATGCATCTACACCACCACTCACTAAAAACGAAGAAATGATAGAAGTAAATAAGAATCCGCTTTCTACAGGTACATATTCACTCAACGACTGATATGCAATGTAATATACTTCTAATGCTCCTCCAAGTAACATACCCTCTTTCAAATATCCTAAAGAAGCACCAAGTAAAGTACATGCGACAAGAGGTCTTTGTAAGATATGTGAAAAACAGTATTTATCTAAGACGATCAATAAAACAATGATCAAAGGTAAAACTGACATAATTTATATTCCTTTCCTTTTTTCAGAAACTATTATATCAAATTCTAATGCAGTTGAAATCATCTCGCCAAAACAAAAACAATACATTGCGTATTGTTTGTCAATCATAATCATAGTTATCATACAGATTCACTGTGATATCTGTAACGATTCTCTGATTTTCTTTCTTTTTTGTATCCAGAGAATACGACACTACATATGGACTATCTTCATTATCGTATTCAATACTGTAATACCAGTTAGATTCTGTTGTCGATTTATGATGTTTCCAGTCATTTTCATTAATTAATTGATCTACTTCCTGACATGTCATACCAGTATAAAGACCACCAGATACTTTTATATCTACATATAACTCATCATCTGGGTAAACACTCATATATTCAACATATGCATCCCTAACAGATATTTTCTTTGTTGTTGGAGAAAATACCGCAACAAACATATTCTGATTCTTGTCATTTTCTAAAGAAATATATTTTGTTGTATCACCTTTGATCTTGTCTTTTGCTTTTGTTTCAGAATATTCAGAAATTTCCCAGCCATTGTCTAATATTTCAGATAATTGACAAGGCATAGAATAATACTCACCATTGATAGAAACTTCATTGGATAATGTATCGTCTAATATTCCATCTCCCTGTTGAATTTCATCAATGGAAATACCTTCATCTGTATCAAAACCATCATCAAATCCATTGATGATGGCTGAACCAGCATATCCCATCAAGCCTAATATAACACCCGTAATACAGACTTTTTTGATGTATCCCTTCACACTGAAATGATATTTTTTTGATTGTGTTTCTTCTTCAACTTCTTCAAAGTCTAGATCTGAGTATTCATTTTGATTTTGTTCTTGATATTGTTTTGCCATATCAATATTATCTAAAAAATAACAGGTAAAAGCAATGAAAAAGAGATAAGATTTCTCCTATCTCAAGTACTTATCTTTGACTAGCATATATGCCATGATGTGCACAGGCTGTTCAAAATCACCATTTGTAATTCTTTCTTCAAGTTCTTGTTGAGAAAGATGAATATATTCTAAATCTTCCGTATCATCTAGATTTAAATCAGACACTTTTTTACATCGATCTGCAAAGAAGCAATATGCATAGTTATCCGCAATTGTTGGATAGCTTGGAACTGTAATAATGTGATGCCAGTCATTACTCATACATCCAGTTTCCTCTAGCAATTCTCTTCTAGCACAGTCAAATGCATCTTCTCTTTTGATCTTAGAATATTCATTATCTGCAGCTTCAATCCCACCTGCAGGAAATTCTGTTGTTACTTTATCTAGTCCATGACGGTATTGTTGAACACAGATAAAATCACCATTTTCATCTCTAGCAACAATCACAGAATAGCTTCTTCTAGAATAGTTATAATATGGTTCAAATTCTTCACCATTTGGAAACTGATATCTGCATCTTCTGAAGTCAATCCATTGATCTTGAACAATATGTTCTTCTTTTACTTTTTTCCATTTTAAATCACGCATTTTTTACCTCTTTGATCCACAGATCTACAGATGCATCACTAGGCATTCTCCAGTCACCTCTAGGAGACAATGTTACTGATCCAACCTTAGGTCCATCTGGCAGACAAGAACGCTTAAACTGCTGATGGAAGAAACGATTATAGAAACGAATCAACGCATCTTTCACTTCTTGTTTTGTTAAGGTATCATATGCAACTAATGCAAATGCAAGTATCTTTTCTGGTGTAAAACCATAACGCAATGTGTAGAACAGGAAGAAATCATTCAAGTCATATTTACCAATCTTTTCTTCTGTTTTCTGTGCAATCTTGCCATTAGTTGCAGGTGTCAATTCAGGAGATATTGGTGTATCTACAATACTCAATAATGTTTCTTTTAAGAATGCATCATCACAAGTATATGCATAAGTTCTACAGATGTATTGAACAAGTGTTTTAGGAACAGATGTATTCACACCATACATACTCATATGATCTCCATTATACGTACACCAGCCTAATGCAAGTTCAGATAAATCACCTGTACCAACAACTAAGCCATTTTCCATATTTGCCGCATCCATCAAGATATATGTACGATATCTTGCCTGTGCATTTTCATATGTTGTATCACCTTCACCATTGTATTGATTTCCATGTCCTAATTCTTCTAAATGTAGCTTTACACCTTCTCCAATGGCAACTTCTCTTGCTTCAACATTCAATGCTTTCATTAAATTAATTGCATTGTTATATGTTAAAGAAGTTGTATTTCCATGATTTGGAAGTGTATAGGCAATTATATGGATTTCAGGTACGATTTTCTTTGCTTCATGTGCTACAAGTAAAGCTAATGTGCTGTCCAATCCACCAGAAATACCAATGACGAGATTATGAATATGTGTTGAACGCACACGCGTTGCCAGGCCATTTGCCTGAATCTTAAGAATTTTTTCGCAACGTTCCTTTCTTTCATTGTCATCCTTTGGTACAAATGGATTTTTCGCAATCAAATAGTTTTCTTTTTTTAGTGTTTCTACAAGTGTATCTACTGAAATTTCATTTGTATTACATAATGCAGGAATCTTTGCTTCCACTCTTGTATATCCTTCATCTACTGTTTCAAATGTATTCTGATGAATTCGGTTATATGTAATTGTATCTAGATCAATAATTGCAGAATCAACGTGTGTACGCTCTGTAAAGATAGAATCTTTCAACTTCTTGCCATTTTCATAAATCATAGAATGACCAGAGAAAACTAGATCCGTACTTGATTCATCAACTCCACTGGAAACATAACAATACGCACAATAACAAGAACTGGATTGCTGGGAAACCATGCTTCTACGATAATCTTCTTTTCCAATCAGTTCATCAGATGCGCTTAAATTCACAATGATATTTGCTCCCGCTAGACATGCATGTGTACTAGGCTT
Organism: Bulleidia sp. HCP3S3_C9; assembly: GCF_052064035.1. Classification (NCBI taxonomy): domain Bacteria; kingdom Bacillati; phylum Bacillota; class Erysipelotrichia; order Erysipelotrichales; family Erysipelotrichaceae; genus Bulleidia; species Bulleidia sp. HCP3S3_C9. The sequence goes on from NZ_JBQHWJ010000052.1 coordinate 10,959, forward strand.
ATCTGCGACCCAAAGATCTTCACAGATATCACATCCAACAACTGCTCCACTTTGTGGATCTTCAATGAGTAAAGTCTTGGAAAAAGGAACTTTATCATTTTCAAATTGAATATATGTATCTTTGATTTCTTTTCCTGAAGTAAACCATCTAGATTCATAGAATTCTGAATATGTTGGAATATAGATCTTTGGAACAACACCAATGATCTTTCCTTGTGAAATATAGACAGCACAGTTATATAGACTATTGTGATATTTTAATGCAGCACCAACAACAATCAGCTGCTGATCAACAATCGAAGCAATCTCTACAAGTGCATTTTTACTAGCTTCTAATAATGCATCATGTGCAAATAAATCCGCACATGTATAGCCACTGATGCATAACTCAGGAAAAAGTAAAATAGAGCAATCTTGATGGTCTAAGATTGCCTGTTTGATTTGTTCTGTGTTGTAAGAAATATTGGCAACCTTTAGTGAAGGTACAACATTTCCAACTTTAATCATTCTATTTTTCATAAAGTATCATCCTTTGTATAGTTTCTTAACCCATTCAGTTCTTCTGGAATCAATGGATCAATTTCTGCATACTTTTCTTCATTAAACAAATGTCTAACAATAGAAGAAGAAATCATTTGAAAATCATCCGGCGTATCAATCATATCAATGTATGGAGAAATACTTTTCACATATGAATTGTTATCAATGATTGATTGAAAATCAGCATTGCTTCTTTTCATACATACAATACCAAACTGTTCCGTAATTTCCTTCATATACATCCAGCCTGTCTTTAATTCTTTTAACTTGTCACTGCCAAACAACAGTTTACATGCATAGCCTTCTTCTTTCAGATGCAGTAATGTCATATATGTACGTGGCTGTGTTTCTGCCTTGATTTCAAAATCACAGACAAGCATCCAGTCTCTTGTAGAAGCAATTTTCTGAAGCATTTCATAACGCACTTTATCATTGAAAGCAAAGTCTTTCTGTTGATCATTTTTGATATAGGTCATCTTTGTTGGAACAAAAATCACAACATCAGACTTTGTCATTTTTTTTGCATATTCAGCCAGTTGAATGTGTGCAATTGTTGGGGGATTAAATGCTCCCCCAAACATTAATGCCTTAATCAAGAGAACCTCCATGCAGTTTCTTATACATTGCTTCTCTTACTTCATATACTTTTTCTGTTAGATCAACGTAATGTGAATGTGGCATCTTTGGACGAAGTTCACTTTCCCATACTTTATTTTCAAGCTGATCTTTGATGAATTCCTTCTTTTCCTTGATTGTTGGCAATTCCATTGCAAGTTCACCATTGATTAGATGTGGAACAAGAAGCTTTTCAGCCTTGAGAGGTGTAATCTTTCTAGAATGATGCAAAGCATCAGGATTCATATCATACACAGTAATTTCTTTTCCTTCTTCAATGATTTCATCATCAAGAGAAATGATATCTGCCTGTCCCTTGCCTTCTTCATCATAGATACGCCAAGCCATCAGTTTGCCTGGAATAATTGCCTTTGAAGCAGAATCAGAACACTTCATTCTTGGTGAATATGTACCATCATCTTCTTTAACCGCAACCAGTTTATATACACCTCCAAATACAGGTGAAGAGGAAGAAGTAATCAGCTTTTCACCAACACCATAGGAATCAAAACGTGCACCTTCATACAATTCCATATCTGCCATTGTATTTTCATCTAAGGAGTTAGATGCTACAAGCTTTACATAAGGCTTTCCAGCTTCATCCAGTCTCTTTCTAAGTCTCTTATATCCTCTAGCAAGGTCTCCTGAGTCAATACGCGCACTCTTGACTCTCTTGTTTGGATCGTTTGGATATTTTTCAATGAGATAGTCATCAATCTTAATGAGGTTTGGTAAACCACTTTCTAGAATATTATATGTATCTAATAGCAGTGATACGTTCTCTGGATATGTATCAGCATATGCCTTAAATGCTTCAAATTCATTTTCATAGAATTCAATAAAGGAGTGTGCAATTGTACCTACAGCTTTTACATCTGGTCCGTATTTCATTTCTGCTAAACAGTTAGCAGTACCAATGCATCCACCTAGAATTGCTGCATATGCACCATTGTCACCAGCTGACTGTCCCTGTGCTCTACGTGTACCAAATTCCATTACATTTCTTGGTGTATGTGTTGACAGGCCCGAAATCTTTGTTGCCTTTGTCGCAATCAATGAATGGAAGTTCATTGTCTGTAAAAGATATGTTTCAATCAAGATAGCCCCAACCATATCACATTCAATACGTACCATTGGAACCTGTGGATAGCATACAAGACCTTCCTTGAATGCATACATATCACCTTTCCATCTGTATGTTCTTAAATAGTCAAGGAATTCTTCACTCATTCCCTTTGTTCTAAGATATACAAGATCTTTTTCAGTAAAGTGATATTCTCTTAAAAACTTTACCAAAGCATGCTGACCGCAGGAAATACTGTATCCTTGATTGTCCGGGTTTCTTCGAAAGAACATGTCAAAAACCATGACCTTGTCTTTAAATCCGTGCTGGAACAGACAGTTTGCCATTGTGAATTCATAAAAGTCAGTTACCATCGCTGGATTGTTATAATCTTCATCAGCAATATAAGGTTCTACATTAATGTTTGACATTTCTTTTCCTCCTATAAAACATTGATCTGACAAGATCTCATCGTTTCTAATGCTGCTAAGTGCTTTTCTTTAGTTACGCCAGCACATGCTTTTTCAACAACATTAATTGTTGTGTTATACAAAGCTGCTCTTAGCAGTAATGCATTTGAAATAACACAAATATCTGTACATAAGCCAACAAGTGTAATTTCATCTGGCTGTAAGGCAGTGATCATCTGTACAAGTGTACAAGAACCAAATGTTGGCTTCTCCACAGGAATATATGATACATTTTCCAGCGCATCCTGAATCTCTTTGTTTAATTTCCAGCCTTCTGTATAACGAATACAGTGTTTTACTGGAAGCATCTTTCCTTCCAGTGTATCTAGATAGTTTTCTTCATGTGTATCAAATGTCACAAATACATCATCATACTTTTTAGAAATTTCTTCTTTCACATATGGAAGAATTTCTACTGCCTCTTTTGTGCCTAGAGCACCATCCACAAAATCATTCTGTACATCAACAATTACCAATACCTTTTTCATAAGTTCTCCTTTAAGAAATCATACATTGGATTAAACTGATACAAAGAAGCACGCTTTCCAATCCCTTTTGTTTTCTTTCCTGTATCAATCAACATCTTTTTAATGTCTCTTCTAAAATTACCTGTATCTACTTTATGACCAATCACAGCTTCATATGCATCCTGAATCTGACGTAATGTACATTCATTTGGCAACAGATTAAACAAGATACCAGTAGAAGCAACACGGCTTTTCAATACATCCATTGCCATATTGATTGCCTTGATATGATCTGCAGCAAGCATTGCATTGCTTTTCTTTTCCAGCCATTTTGATTTACTTTCTACGTAATTTCTTTTCGCATTGTCTTTGATTTCATAACAGATATGAATATCTTCCTGGTCATTCTCTAAACAAAGAAGTGATTTTCTGCCTTTCTGTGTAGAAGAAATTGTCTTCTTTGAAATATTGAACCATCCAGCATCTTTTGCATCATCACTGGCATGTGTATTTTTAATGTTGCCGGAAGGTGTCATAGAAAGATAGACTGTCGTAATAATACGAGTTCTAGGATCTCGATCTGCATTTCCAAATGTATATAACTGTCTGAAGTATGTATACTTTGAAATACTTGTTTCTTCCTTTAACTCTCTAAGCACTGCCTGTTCCATATCTTCTTCAAATTCAATGAATCCGCCAGGCATCGCCCAGTCTCCAATAAACGGATGATTCTTTCTTTTAACAAGCAGTACTTTTAGATTTCCTTCGTATACAGTAAACAAGATCATATCCACTGTATTACTAGGTCTTCTATATTTGTTTTCGTCATAATTCTTTAGAAACTGTTCTAAAGTTTCTCCATATTCATTTATTTTTTCCATACTAAATATAGTCACTTTGACTATGAATATTATGAAACGAAACCGTTGTATTTGCAAGTCATACAAAAAAGAAGAACTCACTTGGAATTCTTCTTCATTCTTGTATATTTTCTTCCTAGATTTGTTTCAAGGAATCTTTTCAGCTGTTCTTCATCCTGTAAAGAGAAGTCTAATTCTTTACTTCTATAGTCATCTGGCTTTTTTTCGTTCTGAGATTCTACTGTAAAGAATACCGCAATGACATTTTTTCTTTTTTCATAGTCATATGCGCGTACTTCACTCCAAGGAATCATCTTACCTCCAGTAACAAGTCCATCTTCACCAACGCCATCTCTAACAACCATGTATACAGATACTGCAATGATTGTACCTGTTAGACGGAAGATATCAAAAACAGACATGCTTGCACCTTGTGTAAACATAGAGAGAACAGATAATACTCCTACAACAAGGAACAAGATTCGCATTGTTGACCATTGCTGATCAGCAATGATAACTTTGCCATTTAATTTCTTCCAGCGGAAGAATAGTGGAATGGATAAACCAATAAAAACCACACCAATAACGATATTGATAATATCATTTAAACCAAGATTCATTTTTCTACCTCTTAAACTCAATGAAGCTATTATACCATAGTCTATACTTAAAATATTCATGATTATATCTAAAATATTTAAAGAGCATTTCATTCACAATTAGAATAAAATGATAGATGAAAAATTAAGGAGTTAGAAATCATGAATACAATTGAAGCAGTTCGCTCACTCATTCGCTATGGTTTAGACACAGAACTTATTGAAGAAAGTGATATTTTTTATGTAACAAATGCATTGCTCGATACATTGAAATTAGATGTAGATGCTTCCTTTCATCCTGAAAGTGGAGAAGCACACCCTCTAGAAGAAATCTTGAAAGCATTACTGGATGATGCTGCAGATAGAGGTGTGATTGAAGATGGTATTGCATCTAGAGATTTGTTTGATACTAGACTGATGAATTGTTTAACACCAAGACCAAGTCAGGTAAGACACACATTCGATGCTCTTTATAAGGAATCTCCTGAAAAAGCTACGAATTATTTCTATAAGCTCAGTTGTGATTCTGACTATATTCGCCGTTATCGCATTGCAAAGGATCGTAAATGGGTTACATCTACAAAATATGGTGATTTAGATATTACAATCAACTTATCCAAACCTGAAAAGGATCCAAAGGCAATTGCTGCTGCCGCAAATCAAAGCCAAAATCGTTATCCTGTTGATCTTCTCTGTCACGAAAATGAAGGCTTTGCGGGAAGACTTGATCATCCAGCACGTTTTACATTAAGACAGATTCCATTGACGCTGGATCATGAAGCATGGTTCATGCAGTATAGCCCATATGTTTATTACAATGAACATTGCATCGTTCTTTCTGAAGCACACCGTCCAATGAAGATTGAAAAGGCAACATTTACACGTCTTCTTGAATTCTTAGACATTTTCCCTCATTACACAATTGGATCTAACTCTGATCTTCCAATCTGTGGTGGTTCTATCTTATCTCACGAACATTTCCAGGGTGGCAATTATACATTTGCGATGGCAAAAGCACCTTTGCGTAAACCTGTTACATTCCAAGGGTTTGAAGATGTTGAAGCTGGCATTGTTGAATGGCCAATGTCTGTGATTCGTCTAGATGGCAAAGACCCTTCAAGAATCGTAGAACTTGCAGATCATATTTTAGAAACATGGAAAAACTACAGTGATGATAATTGTGGTATTAAAGCATTCACAAACGATACACCACATAATACAATCACTCCAATTGCGAGAATGAAAGATGGCAAGTATGAATTGGACCTTGTCTTAAGAAACAATCTGACAAGTGAACAATACCCTCTTGGCATTTTCCATCCACACCCACATCTGCATCACATCAAGAAAGAAAATATAGGTTTGATTGAAGTTATGGGTCTTGCAGTTCTTCCAGCTAGATTACTCAATGAAATGGAAGAATTAAAAAAAGCAATTCTAAACAACGAAGATATCGCTTCTAATACAGCAATCGCTTCTCATGCTGTATGGGCTGAAGGCATCAAGCAGAAATATACAGATATCAATTCAGGCAATATTGATTCCATTATTCAGGATGAAATTGGTTATGTATTTGCGGAAGTATTGGAAAATGCTGGTATCTATAAAGACGATGAAAATGGTCGCAATGGATTTGATGCATTTATCGCAAAAATAAACGAATAAATAAAGAATATCCAAAATTGGATGAGGTTTTGACATATTCCAAAATAACATGATGTTCATGAGGTCTTGAAGAAAAATCGATGTTCAAATATTTTGAGGTGCATTTTCATGCATCT
>NZ_JBQHWJ010000053.1:0-16538 GCF_052064035.1 Bulleidia sp. HCP3S3_C9
AGAACTGCCATCAGAGATACCTACAATCGTGATGTGCTTTTATGCAGCTGCGGCTGTATAATGAATTACATAGATACATACAATCCATTGGAGGGAATCACAAATGACAGATACTACAGGCAAACGTGTATTGATGAAATGCGAAAAATGCGGCTATCTAGAGTACATATCGGAGGAAGAACTCAAGCTCATTTCAGACCTTCCGCCGCATGATGATGAAGATCACATGCTCTGTCCTTTCTGCCTGAATGACATGTATAGAGAAGATTCACCTAGATTCCAGAAATAATCGATATTGTCAATTTAATTGAAGCTGTTTTCATCATGCTTATTCATCTTTCAGATGAATATCTATATCATTTTTCTGCTTTTTTCATTTTCACAAACGCATTCAATTTCTTATAAGATGAAAAAAGACGCAAATGCGTCTTTTATTCTACTGAGTCAAAATTCAATCGCTTTTGTTTTAATTTATGGTGTACTGCCTGTTTGACTAATGTATAAATGACTGCGAATGTTGGAACGCCAATAAACATACCAACAACACCAAACATAGAACCACCAATAATGATTGCGAACATTACCCATAATGTTGGTAAACCAACCGCGTCTCCCAAGATATATGGTCCAATGATGTTTCCATCACACTGTTGAAGAACTACCACAAATACCAGGAATTCTGCAGCCTTGAGCCAGTCAATCATAACAAGTATCAATAAGCATGGAACAGCACCAATGAACGGTCCAAATACCGGAATCATATTTGTTATACCAACAACCAAGGCAATCAATACTGAATATGGCATGTTCAATAATTTACATCCCACATAACAGATGATTCCAATAATCAATGAATCAACTGCTTTACCAGAAATAAATTTATAGAACATATCCGCTGTCAATTTAAATATTGAGGTAAGATCTAAAGCAACATTTTCAGGAACAATACAATATGTCACTTTCTTCATCTGTAATATAAATTTTTCAGAATCTAATAATAGATATAATGCAATAATGATACCAATCAAGAAATTAATGACTTGTGTCACAATATCACCAACATAGCTGACAAGCTTTGTAAATCCACCAGAAGCACCTGTCATCCATTTCGCAAGCTGACTTGCACCATCCATTAACAGATTTGTTAATGTATCGATCAGTTCTGTATCTTTACCACCTAACTGTTGAATCAGCTTTGATGCATTTGTAATGTAATTGGATAAGTTACCAACAAACATGGAAATAGAAGAAATAACCTGTGGAACAAGCAGAGAAAAGAAACCAATCAAAATGCCTAATAATGCAACAATCGATATTGCAACCGCGATATATCTCTTTGTTCTTTTAGAAAACTTTGCATTTTTTAACAGCTTGTTTTCCGCAAGATTTCTTAATGGTATTAAAAGAAAAGCTAGAATCATACCAAAGATAAATGGAAGCAATGCATGGAAAATAGATCCAATAGTACCACCAAGAACATCTAAATTTGAAATAATTAAATAAAATAAAACAATAATAATGCCAGATATTGAAAAAGCTTTGATTGCTTCTTTTGTTTCAGACTTTAAATGAATATTCATATGTTCCTCCATTGAAAAGATTATACCATTTCTTTGATATAAAAAATCTTAAATGAAATACACAATGCATAATGTGTCGTTTGATTAATTATATATATCATGTTTAAATATACTTGTCTTTAATCAAGAATGAGGTTAGAGAACTAGCTCTATAAGCCTCATACCAACCTGTTTTCAAAAAAAGGAAATAAGGTGGTACAGCTGGTAACGATTAAGAAAGAGTAAAAACGATCTCTTTCATTCTACGTTAAAAAGACAAGCGAAAGGAAAGGGTTTTTTTATGCCAAAATTTTATTTTACGTCTGAATCTGTCACAAGCGGACACCCAGACAAAGTCTGTGATCTGATCGCAGATTCCATCCTTGATGAAGCTTTACGTCAAGATTCCAAAAGCCATATGGCTGTGGAAGCAACAATTAAAGATGATTTGATTCTTGTCTATGGTGAAGCAGGAACAAACGCAGTTATCGATTATGAAAAGATTGCTTTACAGGTCATGAAAGAAATCGGTTATGATGAAGAATATCACGTACTTGTAAAAGTAAACAAGCAATCCAGTGAAATCAATGGTGCTGTTGCGCATGATGAAATCTCTGCGGGAGATCAAGGTATCATGTTTGGCTATGCTGATGATGAAACAGAAGAATTGATGCCTTATGCAATTATCACAGCACACAAGCTTGCCAAAAAACTGGAAGAAGTTAGAAGAAAGACACCATTCTTAAGACCAGATGGTAAAACACAGGTCACAGCTGAATATGTTGATGGAAAGCTTACAAGAGTTGATACAATCGTTGTATCTACACAGCATACTGCTGATGTAACACAAGAAGAAATCAGAAAGTGCATCAAGGAACAAGTCATTGATCCAGTCATTGATCCATCTCTTGTTGATGAAAATACCAAATATCTCATCAATCCATCCGGTTCCTTTGTACTTGGTGGCTCCTGGGGAGACTCTGGTACTACAGGCAGAAAGATTGTTGTAGATACATATGGCGGCTATGCACCTATTGGTGGTGGATGCTTCTCCAGTAAGGATCCAACAAAGGTCGACCGTTCTGCTGCCTACTATGCTAGATACGTTTGTAAGAATCTAGTTGCCAATGGTTTAGCACATAAGTGTCAGTTAGAACTGTCTTATGCAATCGGTGTTCAACAGCCAATTTCTGTATATGTAAAATCCTTTGGAACAAGTAAATATTCAGATGATGAATTACAGGCAATTGTATTAAAGAACTTCGATTTCTCTGTAAAAAACATCATTGATGAATTAGATCTCAGACGTCCAATCTATCGTGAAACAGTTAACTATGGTCACTTTGGAAAGAAAGATCTTCCTTGGGAACAATTCAAAAAGATTGAACTTTAATTAAAAACGAGCAGTGGCTCGTTTTTTTCATGTACATATGTATTTGACACTTCCCTTACATTAACAATTTCTATCTATTTTTCTGATTATCATGAAATAGGAATACCGATATTAAAAAAAAACAGATGAATTTAAAATTTCATCTGTTTTTCATTTCAATTACTTTTCAGCTTTCATCACAGCCTGACATCTTGGACAGAGTCCATTTTCATCAGCTTCTGTAGAGTAATTCCAGCATCTTGGACACTTTGTACCTGTTGCCTTGACAACCTTGACACTTCTTTCTGCACCTACTTCAACCGTTGCCTTAGAAACAATGAGCCACTGTGCCAAGCTTCCATTCAAGCCTTCATTTAACTTGTCAGCATCTTCTTCACATACTGTCAACTGTACTTCAGCTTCTTGTGCTGTACCGATTGTCTTAGCATTTCTGCTTTCTTCCAAAGCCTTCATGACATCAGTTCTAACATCAAGCAAGGAAGCAAATTCTTCCTTCAGTGCCTCTGCATTTGCATAAGATTCCACTGCTGGGAAATGGCAATAATGAACAGATTCAGCTTCGTCATTATTGAAATGCATCCATACTTCTTCTGTTGTATAGCAGAGGAATGGTGCCCAAAGCTTAACCAATGCATCCAGACACTTCCAGTAAACTGTCTGTACCTGTCTTCTTCTTGTATCATTTAATGCATTACAGTAAAGAATATCCTTTGTGAAATCACAATAGTAAGAAGATAATTCATTTACCATAAAGTTCATCAACACTTTAGAAGTATCAATATAGTCATACTCTTCACAATCCTTGCGAACTTCTTTGACTACATCATTCATTTTTACCAGGATGTACTGATCTACAGCTGTAAGATCATCATAAGCAACCATATCCTTCTTAGGATCAAAATCATTTGCATTGATATTACCTAACAAGAAACGGAATGTATTTCTAATCTTACGATACTGATCAGAAACCTGCTTAATATTGCTTGGTCCAAGCTTCAAGTCTTCCTTGAAGTCAGATGTCATAGCCCAAAGTCTAAATACATCGGCACCATTAACATTGATAATATCCATTGGGTTTACAACATTACCAACAGACTTACTCATCTTTTCACCCTTAGAGTCAACAACATAGCCATGAGAAAGAACTTCCTTATATGGAGCTGTTCCATTGACTGCAGTAGAAACAATCAATGAAGAGTTGAACCAGCCTCTATACTGGTCACTGCCTTCAAAGTATAGATCACATGGATAATCATATCCTCTAGCCTGCAATTCATTCCAGCTGGATCCACTATCGAACCAGACGTCCATGATATCCTTTTCTTTTGTAAAGTTACCATTTGGAGACTTTGGATTTGTATATCCTTCTGGTAAAAGATCCTTTGCTTCATGTTCAAACCAGTAGTTAGAACCATATTTACCAAACAATTCAGCAATATGATTAAATACTTCAAGTTCCATGATTGGAGAACCATCTTCATTGTAGATGATAGGAATTGGTACACCCCAGAGTCTCTGTCTAGAAATACACCAGTCACCTCTATCCGCAATCATATTATGCATTCTCTTCTGACCGAATGAGTTATGCCATGTAATCTTGTTGTCAATTTCATCTAAGAGCTGTGGTTTCAATTTATCAATAGAACAGAACCACTGTTTCACAGCTCTGAAGATAACCTTCTTCTTTAAACGATCATCATGAGGATAGCTATGTGTGATATTTTCAACAGCTAATAAGCATCCCTTTTCATTCATATCATGAATAACAGCCTTAGAACAATCTTCAAAGAACATTCCCTGATACTTGCCAGCTTCTTCATTCATATTACCTTGGTAATCAACAGTATTGATTGGAGCGATACCATATTTAGCACATACAAGGAAGTCATCCAAACCATGACCACCAGCTGTATGAACAACACCAGTACCATCTTCATCTGTAACGTGCTTGCCAAGTAATGTTGGACATTCCTTGTCTAATACAACATGATGATATGTAATACCTTCTAATTCTCTACCTTTGAATGTTCTTAGAACACCCTGGTTTTCAAGATTGAACTTTTCAAGCAGCTGATCAACAAATTTAGCTAAGAATACAAGTTTTCCCTTTTCTGTCTGTACTTCAGCATATTCAAGATTATCATTCAAACATACTGCTTCGTTAGATGGAATTGTCCAAGGCGTTGTTGTCCAGATAACGTAATAATCATCACTGTCTAATATGCCTTTGCCATCCGCAATCTGGAATGCAAGATAGATTGTTGCGTCCTTGACATCACGATAAACAATTTCAGAGTCCGCAACTGCAGTTTCATTGAATGGTGACCAGTAAACAGGTTTTAATCCCTGGAAGATCATGCCTTCACTTGCCATCTTGCCGAATGTCTTAACCTGTCTTTCTTCAAATTCAGGTAAAAGTGTGATATATGGATGTTCATAATCAGCAACCTGACCTAAACGCTGTTCAGTTTCCATCTGTTGTGCAATCTGTGTATGAACAAATTCATCGCACTTCTTTCTAAATTCAGCTGCAGTGATTTTCTTACGATCAACACCTAATTTCTGAATGGCATTTTCCGTTGGTAAACCATGTGTATCCCATCCTGGAAAGAATGGTGTGTAAAATCCTAACATTGCATGAGATCTAACGATAAAGTCTTTAATAGAACGGTTCATCGCAGTACCAGCATGTAAATTACCATTTGCATATGGTGGACCATCATGCAAGATAAATGCTTTTTCACCTTCATGATGCTTTAGAATTTCATGATAGTAGTTGTTTTGCTGCCACTGTTTTAAAATGCCAGGCTCTTTTTTTGCAAGATTACCTCTCATTTCAAAATCTGTCTGAGGCATGTGTAATGTTTGTTTGTAGTCCATGACTTCTTCTCCTTCTTAGGACACCATATAAAAAGCGTCCTCATTCTAAGGACGCTGTAAGCGCGGTACCACCTTAGTTTATGCATAGATACAACTATACATACTCTTGTTGGATCCTTTATCGCAGGATATACGACTGTTCATGAGGTGATGTCTTTTCAAAAACTTCCTTGCTGTTTTTCAGCTGCCACAGCTCTCTAATAAATTCCGTTTTCAAAAGCGCGTCCTCAATCAACGCAGTTTAGATTCCGCATCCTCAAGCCATCTCATATCTGGCATCTGAGGAATTCTGAAATCATCCAGTTGTTGAAGCAATTGTTCTAATTGTTTCTTCATATCACCTTTCACATCTGTTGCCTGAGAATACAGCTTTGTTAGATCAATTAATATTAATCTAGCAGTTGAAATGGCTTCACGAATAATTTCATCTGCATTTTTCTGTGCAGTAGAAATAATTTCATTTGCTTCTCTAAGCGAAAGACGAGCGATATTGTCAGCAGCTTCTTGACGAGACTGCTCAGTTGTGAGTATCTGCTGATATCTTTGCTTCATATCTTCCAGTGTTCTTGTTGTTTCAACTAACTGCTGCTGATATAAAGATAACTTCTTCTGAAGTTGTTCGATCTGTTGGGCGTATTGATCAATTGCATCATCTACCGCAAATCGGTCATATCCATTTTTCATGACTCTGAATGTTGGTTTCTGCGTACTCATGATGATTTCCCTTCTTATATACTCACTTCGATTTCTGCAAGGATGCGATTGCTTCTTGTCTGTTTTATAACACCAAGATACTTAAAACGACCATATCCACGAATAGAAATCGTATCGTTATTATCGCACATCTTATCCCCAGCTTCAAGCGTGATATGATTCACTTGCACAAGACCTTGCTGGATCATTTCTTTCGCTTTACTACGCGAAATATGAGCAATTCCCGCAACCAGAGCATCGATTCTTTCACTGGCAATAATCGCAGTCATTCGTCTGGTATGAAATACTTGGGAGGGATGTTCCTGGATTTCATGAAAATGAACACTCAATTGATTGATTCTTGTTAAGTTGTCTATTAGAAATCTAGCCATCGATTCATTTGTATACAAATAAATATGATCTTCATCAATCCAGAAATCTCCAAAAGAATGGCGATCAATCTGTAGATGCATCAATGCTCCTAAAATATCTCGATGAGAAATTTTACGAAACCTTTGATCTACTCTTGCAGAAATACACGTGATATCAAAAAAATCATCTTCCTCATCATAGAGAAAAACGATTTTCTTTTTCCGTGCTTCTGGATATCCACCAACATATTGTATGTGCTTTGATGGTGGAAACACTTTACTGACATAAGCAATTTCTTCTTCATTCAAGAAAGAAGAGTGCATTGTTTTATGCCATGTATTGCTTTTTTCTTCAAGATCGTATAAATGTGCAACTAATGAATCATAATCATCACGATTAGTCATCATCGCTTTCCAGGGAAATGTCACCTGTAACATTTACATTCTTTGGAGTACAAAGAATAACATTATGACCAATCTTCTGAATTGTTCCATCTAACGCAAATACAACACCTGTCAAGAAATCAATTGTTCTTTGTGCATATTCTCTCTGTAAACGATGTAAGTTTACAACACATGCTTTTCTATTCTTTAAATGCTTTGCGATTTCTTCAGCTTCTTCAAAAGATCTTGGTTCAAATAAAACCATAGACGCATTTGTAGGAATTGTATTTACTGAAGTCTTTGTAGCTTCATAAGAAGAAACTGGCTTTGTTTCACTTTCTTTGTACTGAAGAACCTGTTCCTTTTCTTCGTACTGATTATCATCATCTTCATATTCATCATCGTCATCATCTAATGGTGCGATAAAATTTTTTAATTTTTCAAATGCCATATTGTTTTCCTCCAATAACACGACTATTATAACACGCAACACGCTTTGATGAATATCATAAAATCGCTTTGTAACGCGAAATATCATCTTTTCATACGAAAAATACAATAGTACAATATTTGCATGAAAAAAATCAAAGAAAAACTATTCAATCGTTTTGCATGTATCTTGTATGCAATCGCAGCTGTTCTTTCAGCAGTCTATGGACTGGTCTATGGACCATTCTATGTTCACTTTATTGATGGCTTAACAATCATGGGTGTTTTATACTTTATGATTGCGGTTATCCTTTGGGGACAAAAAGGAAAAATCATTGATATGAATTCCATTCGTCTTAAAAGATTTTCTCAACATTCGCAAGATGCTTTTAATGAGAATGAACATTATGGCTATTATAAAGAGAAGAATAAATTCATTTACCCTTCTCTTCTTGTCTTATTGATTGCTTTTATTCTTGCATCCCTGTATTAATAGATACCTTTTAGAGAATGCATACTTTTTCCACAGTGTGGACAAACATCCTTTTCTCTAGATGAGTGAAAACCACATTCTGAGCATGTACATCCTGGTAAATATACAACACCATTGATGTAGTGCTCATCTTTTTTTGTATCATGGATCCAATGAGGAACTCTTTTTTTCATTGCATCCAAAGCAGATTCACCTTTATTTAAACGAATTCCTTTACCAATTACTTTTTTCTCCATATTCCTGTCTCCGGATACATATCCTACCACAAATTTATGGAAATACTTGTATTAAATTTTGTGAAATATTGGCTGCATATGATCGAATGTACAAATTTCATTAATTCCAATTTCATTTTTCAAGATAGCATACGCATCTTTGATATGAGAAGCTAAATATTTTGTTTCATGTGCATCTGAACCAACTGTAATGATTTTTCCACCAAGATCTTTATATAATTTTAGAATTGCACGAGATGGCTGTGTATCTTTTAAGCCATATTTCCAGCTGGATGTATTAATTTCAATCCCTTTTTCATCACGGATTGCATACTTCAATATTTCCGCAATGATATCTTTTTCATTCTCAAATGGATAAATTCCATTTTCATCATAGCGTGCCAGTAGATCCAAATGTGCCAGACAAGAATAATGATGAAACATCTGCATTGTCTGATAGATTTCTTTATAATATTCATCATTATATTCTTTCTGTGTTTTCCCTTTCTGGAAATCCTGCGTCCAGAACTCTAAATTATTCACCTGATGCATCGAAAATAAAACAAAATCTAATTCATTTTGATACGAAGCGTATAGTTTTTCGTAAGCATCTACCGTAATGGATTGAATGCCAAATTCCAATCCTTTCTTGATAGAAATTGAAGATGCATACTTTTTTTGATACATATTTAAAGCTGCAAAATACTTTGGATAGTTCACATTGGCTAATACAAGATCTACTTCTTTACCATGCTCAACCGCATGACGAATGATAATACCTTCAGGATCATCCCAATCTCTTTTTATGCCATAATCTACATGATCTGTAAAACACATTTCATCTAGATCAGATGCAATTGCCTGCCGGATCTGATTTTCCATAGGTTCATTAGAGTCATCTGAATACTCACAATGTAAATGATAATCTGCGTACATAATCTATAATCTCCTAAAGAAACTATACAATAAAGAAAAAATAATGGAAGAAAATCTTCCATTATTCATACAACGGATATTGATCCGTTAACTGCTTTACTTTAGCTTTTACTGTTTCTTTATTCTTTTCAAAATCACTTGCAACAAGATACAGACATTCTGCAATCACATCCATATCTTCTTTTACAAATCCACGTGTTGTAATCGCAGCTGTACCAATTCTGACACCACTCGTAACAAATGGAGAAAGTGGTTCATTTGGAATACTGTTCTTATTTAAAGTGATATTTACTTCATCACATGCATTCTGCATAAATTTACCTGTGATATTGAAATTTGTCAGATCAACAAGTACTAAATGATTGTCACTGCCGCCAGAAACAAGATGAAATCCGTATTTTTTTAAACTTTCTGCTAAAACAGCACAGTTTTCAACAAGTCTTCTTTGATATTCTTTGAATGATGGCTGTAAAGCTTCCTGGAAGCATACAGCTTTTGCGGCGATGATATGTTCCAGTGGACCACCTTGTGTTCCAGGGAATACAGCCTTATTGAAGTTATATTTCTTATTTGCTTCTTCAGTTGCTAAAATAAAGCCACCACGAGGACCTCTTAATGTTTTATGTGTTGTAGAAGTTACGACATCTGCGTATGGCACTGGAGATGGGTGTAAACCTGCCGCAACTAATCCCGCAATATGTGCCATGTCTACCCAAAGTACTGCACCGCACTTATCTGCAATTTCTCTGAAACGCTTAAAATCAATGATTCTAGGATATGCAGAAGCACCTGCACAAATCATTTTTGGTTTACATTCCATGGCTTTCTTTTCAACTTCATCATAGTCAATATAGCCATCCGTATTCACACCATAGCTGACAATATTGAAATAATTACCTGAGATATTTGCAGGTGAACCATGTGTTAAATGCCCACCTGCATCAAGGCTCATACCCATCAAAGTATCACCTGGCTTTAATACGGCATATTCTACAGCTAAGTTTGCTGAGGCACCAGAATGCGGCTGAACATTCGCATATTCTGCACCAAATAATTTTTTTGCTCTTTCAATGGCAATCGTTTCAATTTCATCAATACACTGACATCCGCCATAATATCTTTTGCCACTGTATCCTTCAGCATATTTATTTGTCGCAACACTTCCCATTGCCATCATAACTGCTTCAGAAACTATATTTTCACTTGCAATCAATTCAATATTATCTTTTTGACGCTGATATTCCCTTTCTAAAGCAGCACCAATTTCTTCATCTTTGCTTTTCACAAATTCCATCGTTTCTTTTACAATGCTCATATTCTTTTCCTCGCATTCATTGTTTTTTATTATACTAGACTTTGGATACATCACTGAAAGAAACAATGATCATTTTTCATAAATTCAGTCAGTTTTAAAAACAATTTTCAATTACATCAAAAAAAGAGATTTCAGAGAATCTCTTTGATTTGTAATAAATCTGTAATTGTATGTTCAATGGTATCTGGTACTTCTGTTTCTTTTTTCTGATAGAAACATGTATGCATATGACTATTCAAACCACCCTGCATATCAGATGTCAATGAATCTCCAATGATCATACAAGTAGAAGGATCTTGTTTCAGCTCTTCTAATGCATAATCAAAAAATTCTTTTGCGGGTTTAGATACACCAATCTTTTCGGAAATAAAGAAATGAGAGAAGTAAGATTTGATGCCACCAATCTCTAAACGATGCAGCTGTTGTTCATATGGGCCATTGCTGGCTACGCAAAGTGTATATTTATCTTTTAGATATTCCAGCATTTCAATCGCATTCTTTTCTAAGATGGCACTGTTGTATAATGCATCTCTAAAATACGTTTCAAACCTGACACCATCAAAATCAATATCTAATGCTTCAAATACTTTATTCCATCTGATTTTTTTCAATTCTTCAAACTGTAAAGTTCCTTCTTCAATTTGTCTCCACAGCTTATCATTTTCTGTATGGAATGTATCATACATCCAATCTTCATATGTTTTTAAATGGAACTCTTCAAAACCTTGCTTCATTGTCTGTTTCACATATGCATCAAAGCTAAGTAATGTATTATCAATATCAATCAAAACTGTCTGAATCATTTCACTCTCCTTCTCCCAAAGAAAATCTCGGAAACCCGAGATTTTTATTTACTTCCAAAGTACGTCTGGATATTCTCCACTTGCCTTCTTTTCTGCAATCTTCTGGACAACATCTGGCTTGTCTTCTTTGTAAGTTACACCAAACCATTTATCCTTACTGGAAAGCATCTTAACAGTAATCTTGCCTTCACTGACAAGTTCACCAACTGCAGTAGGAATTACATGTTCGCACTTCATTGGATTTGCTTCTAGATTCTTTTCCAGGAAGTTTTTGAAGACTGGTTCTAATTCATCAAAGATCTTTGGTGTAAAGCCCCAGAAGTTCATAGAAACTAATGCATGGTCATCAATTGGTTTCCATTCACCATTTTCTTCATATACTGCGTGGCCATCCTTTAATGCGATCTTCTGAATTTCAACGATATGTGAAAGATTGCCATCTTTTTCTTCACAAAGACCTCTTGTTACTGTACCATTGGCTGTTAATGTATTGAGACACTGGAAGCCAACCATTGCATAGTGATCATCACTGATTTCATTTGTCAGATAATCAAAGACAACTTTATATGCATCTCTTCCATAGAAGTCATCCGCATTAATAATTGCGAATGGTTCATTTACAACACACTTGCAAGCCAGTAAAGCATGTGTTGTTCCCCAAGGCTTTTCTCTACCTTCTGGTACTGTAAATCCTGTAGGAATATTGTTCATATCCTGGTAGGCAAATTCTACTTTCATACCATTTCTTGCAACTTTGTCTGTTAATGCGTTTCTAAAGAGCTGTTCATGTTCTTTGCGGATAATTAAAACAACTTTTCTAAATCCAGCCTGGTATGCATCATAGATTGAGAAATCAATGATAGGTTCTCCATGAGAGCCAACACCATCAATCTGCTTCATTCCTCCATATCTGCTTCCCATACCTGCAGCTAAGATAACTAATGTTGGGTTCTGTTTCATTTTCTGTTTTCTCCACCTTTTCTTATTTTCTATTATATCAAACTTTAGGATATAATAAATAACATGAAAAAAATCATATTAGCATCGAAAAGTCCAAGAAGAAAAGAACTGTTAGAAAAATGTAATCTTTCATTTGTTTGTGAACCAGCAGATATTGACGAAACTTTGAATCAGAACCTTTCTTTACAAGAAGCAGTCAAAGAATTATCCTATCGAAAAGCAAATGCAATTCTTGAAAGTCATCCTGATTGTATTGTCATTGGTTCTGATACCATTGTTACTTTAGATGGAAAAGTTTTAGGAAAACCAGCCAATGAACAAATTGCATTTGAAATGTTGAAATCTCTACAGGGAAACACACATCAAGTCATCACAGGTATCTGTATTCTATCTAAAAACAGAAACTTTCAGGATGTCGTAACATCCAATGTCACGTTTGATATCATGTGTGATGAAGAAATTCTTGCATATATTCAAACAGGTGAATGTCTTGATAAAGCTGGTTCCTATGGAATTCAAGGATATGGCGGCAGATATATTACACATATTGATGGAGATTATTATGCAATTATGGGATTGCCATTGCATATTGTGTATGAAGAATTAAAACATATTGGCTTATACTGATGAATTTGTTATCATATATAAGCTTTATGCCGATTTAGTATAGTGGCAATACAGATCCATGGTAAGGATCAGTGGAGAGTTCAATTCTCTCAATCGGCATGTAAAAACCGCATATTCTGCGGTTTTTTATTTTACTTTGTTGATTGTTTCCTGCATCGCATTTCGAAACACTTCAGATTGCGATATACCTGATTGTTTGCATGCATCTTTGAATTCCTGTGCAAATGCTTTTGGATAGCTTCCTCCAACACGCATATAGTTTTCCTTGATCCATGTATTCATATATTTGATGTTTTTTGCTTTTGTTTCTTCGTTCATTGATAAATTCTCCTATATAAAAAGCATAACATCTTACATGACATTATGCTTCTCACTTACTATTTTTTGTTTAAATCGTACAGGATACGCATACCTTTATATGCAACATCAGGATCGAACAAATCAATTTCTTTTGTTTCTTTCGCAATCACTTTACCAAGTCCACCTGTTGCGATTACTAAACAATCTTTCAGTTTCAATTCTTTCTTCATTTGTTTGATGATATATTCAACAGAACCAATATATCCATAAATCACACCCGCCTGCATACCTGTAATTGTATTCCCATTTAGAATGCTTTCAGGTTTCTGAATTTCAATTTCAGGAAGCTTTGCGGTTTGACTTGTTAATGCATTGGCAACAATACCTAGACCTGGTGCAATGACTGTATATTTAAACACACCTTCTCCACTAATATAATCAAATGTTGTTGCCGTACCAAAGTCAACAATAATGCATGACTTATGATATGTATGATATGCCATGGAAATATCAACAATACGGTCTGCCCCTACTTCACGAGGATTGTCCGTACGAATAGAAATTCCTGTTTTAATGCCAGGACCAACAATGATTGGATCTTTATGAAGAAATTTAACGATTGCGGATGTTAAGGAATACATGATCTTAGGTACAACAGAAGAAATGATAACTGCTTCAATATCATCATCCTGCAATTTTGTCATATCTAACAGTTCTTTGATACATAAGCCAAATTCATCAGATGTTCTAGGTGTTTTTGTGGTTAAGCGGAAAGAACCAATAACTTCATTTCCTTGCATCAATCCTAGAGAAATATTTGTATTTCCAACATCAATTGTCATCAGAATATTCATGCTTTTTTCTCCTTTAGACATGTTTTGAGTATTTTTACTGCAGTATCGTATTTGGATAGAATTCCAAATTCTTTTTCATAATCTTTTGAAATCAAAGTAACAATATTTGTATCCGTACCAAATCCAGCACCTTTTTCTTTCAGATTGTTTGCGACAATATAATCACAATTTTTCTTCACAAGCTTTTCTTTTGTTCTCTCTACCATGTTTTCTGTTTCCATGGAGAAGCCAATTAAAACCTGTCCATCTTTTTTATTTTCTCCAAGTGTTTTCAAAATATCCTGTGTTCTCTTTAGAGGGATAGACATTTCTCCTTCACTTTTATGAATCTTATTATCAGCAACACTGACAGGTGTATAGTCTGCCACTGCAGCTGCCAGGATCATACAATCCATCTCTTCCTGTCTAGATAGAACAGCTTCTGCCATATCTTTCGCACTCGTAACATGTACCATTTCAACATCTCGAATATCTTCGATTTGCCTTGTTCCACTGACTAAAGTAACATGTGCTCCCATATTTCTAGCAGCACGTGCTAAAGCATATCCCATCTTTCCAGTAGAATGATTCGTAATCATACGTACAGGATCAATTGCTTCACTTGTAGGACCGGCAGTCACAAGAATATGTTTTCCTTCCAGAAATTTATCTTCTTCAAAGACTTCTTTGATTTTATCTTCAATTTCATCTGGTTCAGGAAGTCTTCCCTTACCAACATCTCCACAAGCCAGATATCCAGAATTGCTTTCAAAGATATGCATTCCATAATTTTTACATTTCTGAATATTATCCTGTGTCACTGGATTCATTAACATTTGTGTATTCATTGCAGGTACAATCAGTTTCTTACAATTGGAAGCTAAGAATGTTGTTGTTAACATATCATCCGCAATTCCATTTGCAACTTTAGCGATGACGTTCGCTGTTGCCGGAGCAATCACAAATAAATCTGCTTTCTTTGCTAAAGAAATATGATGTACATCAGGTGTGTAGTCTATTGTAAACATATCAGTAATTACTTTATTATTGGACAATGTCTGAAATGTTAAAGGCGTAACAAATTCTTGTGCTTCTTTACTCATGAGTACATGCACATCATATCCCTGTTTTTTTAAACTAGATACAAGATAGCAAATCTTATAGACTGCGATACCACCTGTAATACCTACAATAATACACTTATTTTCATTCATTCTTGATTCCCATCCTCTCTGCAGCTGGACGAAGTGCTCTCGTTAATACTGGTACAACGATTGCAGCTAATACTGTTTCTAGAATACCATTTGTTGTAATCGTTGTGAAAAATGCAATGGCTAAAGCACCTGTTGTGATATTTAAAGCATCTGCATATGGCTGTGCAAAGAATACCCAGATTCCACCTAATACAAGAAGTGTATGAATGATTGTATTCAATGCAGCAGCTAAAGTTGCTGATAATGCTTTGTTATTTGTTTTTCTTACAATAAAACGATACATCATTCCTGATAAGTAGCCAAGTAAAATTCGTGGACCAAATGCAATTAATAATGAGAATGCATTGCCATGCATATTACCAACTTGAACAAATGGTGTAAATACAAAGGAAGTAATACCTGGCTGCATTGTTGCACGTACACAAGATGTTAAGCCAAATACAAAACCAATTCCTGCACCAAAATCAGGCCCTAACAATACACCAGCTAAGATAACTGGTAAATGCATCGTTGTAATGGATAATGCCCCTACTGGTATGTAACCAATCGGTGTTACTGACATGATGACTTCAATGGCAACAAAAAAAGCCGCCAATGTAAGCTGCTGAATGCGTTTTTTCTGACTGTTCATAGTTTTTTCCTCCTGCCGTTCATATTTCAGATACAGCGAATCTAATAACAGATATTTAGACGAAATCATTGAAATCGATGTCTTAAATAGATCACCGTCTCTTTCGCCGAAAATATTATACACGAATTCTTTTTATTCATAATCATTTTGTGAAATTTTTAGCTATGTAAGCGTTTACATTTTATAAAAGGCTATATTAGCAAAATGGTGAATTCAAGAAATAGAATAAATGAAAAGATCATCTTTCTTCATGTCAGCAATACGGAAGAAATCTGTGATCTGGTGCATTCTTTTCTTGATTGATAATAGAATTTCCTGTGTATCACAGCCTGTGTACTCTCTTGCCAGTGTGAATAGAGCTGCATATCTATTGATATACTTGCTCCCTACTCCATTGTAGCCTTTATACCATTTCTCTATGAGCCTGTGAAATGCATTCACATTGTTCAAATGATCAAGGGATGTATATGTTGTATGATCCTTCATTACTCTTATTTCGCAG
>NZ_JBQHWJ010000054.1:0-15285 GCF_052064035.1 Bulleidia sp. HCP3S3_C9
GAATAACTGCTTAGACATTAACTTTCTTTGGCTCATTTATTATATCTTATTATTTTGTTCATTCACAAAAATAGCTAATCTGCAACCACACGATTGTAGATTAGCCGATTTATTTTTGTATTAGTGAATGTTCAAAAAGCAATAGCCTGTGTCAATAATGTCTGATACATTTCTTTCTTTTCTTTCCTGCAGCACAAATAAAACGTATATTTTGCATTTTTTCCATCAATTGGAATATATACTCTAGACTCATTTTCATGTCCATATTTCAATGTAATATTTGATGCAAATGATGGAATTGTACTAGAAATAACGATTTGTGAGAGTGCATCAATCGAATCTTGTAAAAGATATTTCGAATCAGGCATATTCTCTTCTACAATATGCTTCCAGATTCCTATATCATCTGCCATAACAAAAGTTGTTCCATTTAGTTTTTCATACGTTAATGATTGAAACTTTGTATAAGGATGCTTATATGGAACAGATACAAACAATTCCTCTGTACAAAGTTCTTTTGAATATACATCGACATCTTTTACTTCTTTACTTGTCACAATCAAATCATATTTTTTAGAACGAAGACCTTCTAGAAGCAATGCATTTGATTGTAAAGGTAAATTAGATAGAACTCCAAAGTCTCCATGACGAAAAACATCATTCAAAACCATTCTTGGTCCCGGTGCACAAAAGCCAATAGCAACAGTTGCATTTAAACGTACCTGTTCCATCATTTCTCTTTCTTCATTTAAGATTCTTTCTGCATACTTTGCGGCCAGAATTCCATTTTCATTCAGCGTCATACGATTTGATTTTCGTATAAATAATGGCGTACCAAATTCTCGTTCAATTTTTTGCATGCTTCTTGTCAATGTTGGCTGTGTCATATGTAAGTGCTTCGCAGCCTGATTCAACGTTTCATATTGATACACCGCATATAATTGTTCTAAAAGATAGATTTCGATCATATCCATTCTCCGTTATACGTCTCAAGTATAGCATAATTCACAAGATTCATTATTTTTTATCAAAGCTACACTGTATATTAAATATAGAACAGGAGGATTCATACATGAATTACAGGCGATTAAACACAAACGCAAACCTTCCACAAGTTATCTTTGGTGTATTTCAGATTACAGATCATGATGAATGTGTCAATTGTGTATACAATGCCATCAAAGCTGGTTATCGTGCCATTGATACAGCAGCTTCTTACGGAAATGAAAAAGCAACTGGTGAAGCCATCCAAAAAGCAATTACTGATGGCTTCGTCACACGAGAAGAACTCTTCATCATTTCAAAAATGTGGGTACAAGATATGAAGAACTATGAAACTGCTAAAAAAGCAATTACAACATCATTAAATCAATTAGGTTTAACATATCTTGATCTATATCTTGAACATCAGGCAATGGGAAATTATTTTGAAGCTTATAGAGCTATGGAAGATGCTTACAAAGAAGGCATCCTAAAAGCAATTGGCGTTTCTAATTTCTTTCCCGCAACACTTGCAAATTTCTGCGAAAATGTTGAGATCATACCAGCTGTCAATCAGATTGAACTTCATCCATTCTTTGCACAGGAACTGGCATTAAAAACAATGGACCATTATGGTGTTGTTCCACAGGCCTGGGCTGCTTTAGCAGAAGGAAAGCATGGAATTTTCCAAGATAAAGATCTTGTTGAAATTGGGGAAAAATATGGTAAATCTAGTGCACAGATTGCATTAAGATGGAATATTCAAAGAGGTGTCTGCGTAACAGTAAAAAGCACAAAAGTAGAAAGAATGAAAGAAAACATGGACATCTTTGATTTCTCTTTGACAGAAGAAGAAATGAATCGTATTTCTAAAAAAAGCTTAGATCATTCAGAAATCATCAATCACTTTGATCCAGAACTAGTAGCATTCTTAAATCACAGAAATATTCATGACTAAAAGGAGAACAACATGGAATTCTTTACATTAAACAATGGCATGCAAATGCCAAAAAGTGGACTCGGAACATTTTTACTCACACCAAAAGAAGCATATGATTCAACATTGACAGCTTTAAAGTGTGGTGTTAGACATATCGATACTGCAAATGGATATATGAATGAAAAAGCTGTTGGACGTGCAATCAAAGACAGTGGTATTGATCGTTCAGAAATATTTGTTACCACAAAACTCTGGCCATCTGTATATAGTGATGAAAATGCAATTTCTGATACTTTGACAAGACTTCAATTAGACTATGTTGATATGTTGATTCTTCATCAGCCAGCATGTGATTATATCCATGCATATCAAATGATGGAAGAAGCATATAAAAATGGAAAAGTTAAAGCTCTCGGTCTATCAAATTTCAGCGAAGAAAAAATACAGGAAATCCTGGATATCGCACAAATCAAGCCACAGCTGCTCACTGTAGAATGTCATCCATACTATGTACAAAAAAAGTTAAGAGAATATCTTGCACCTTACAAAATCATCATTGAAGCCTGGTATCCATTAGGACATGGTGATCATGCGATGATGGATGAACCTGTATTCACAAAATTAGCAGAAAAATATCATAAAACACCAGTACAAATCATTTTAAGATGGCATACACAATATGGAACAAGTGTGATTCCGGGTTCTAAAACACCATCTCATATTGAAGAAAACAATGCAATTTATGATTTCACATTAACAGAAAAAGAAATGAAGGAAATTGATGCATTAGATTGCGGAAAACATTACTATACACAAACACAAGAATTATTAGACAAATACGCATCTATGGCACCAGATTTCAATGGACAAGACGATGGAAAAGAATAGAATTTTAAAAGTATCTGAAAGCTTCTGGGAAGCAATGGAAGCAAGCGATGAAGCAGGCATGAGAAAATATGCACATCCAAACTGCAATTTTGTACACATTGGTATTACATGTGATTTAGAAAAAGAAATCACATTTTACACAAGTGGTGCATTTCAGCCAACAAAATTAGTATTTCACAAAAAAGACGTTCATATCTTCCAAAATACTGCGATTGTGATTACAGATTGTGATTATAGTTTACTCTTAGACGGAAAAGAAACAACACATCACTTCGCAGTTACAGAAGTTTATGATGACAATTACAAATTAGTGCAATTCACATTTACTGCTTTGATTTATTAATAAAATGCCAAGAAAACGCTTCTTGGTATTTTTATTCTCTTCTTTTACAAACATTCCATTTACACCAAATAATGTTTATAATGATGTTGTAAAATCATACGCAAGTTTCTTGACTTTCATTAACCATCATTTCTTATATGTAAACTAATATTTCACGTATGCATGAACTTGCAAAAAATGGAGGATAAAATTTATGAAGTATAATGTAACATCTGCAGAAGCATCAAAACTTCTAAAAAAGATCATGGATGAAAAGAATATTGCTTTAAACAATGAACGTCAAAGCAGTACTTTTAACGCATCCCTTGCGGAAGATATTGAATCTATTCGTCCAGATTACAACTATGAAGAAACAAAAAAATATCTAGAAAGCTGTGATGAAAAGATCAGAATTCTAAAACATGCCATCAATTGCTTCAATACAACAACATTCGTTGGTAATACAGGAATGACAATTGACCAGGTACTAGTGTATATTCCTCAATTAACAGAAATGAAAAATCGTTTATTTGAAATGCAGTCACGTTTACCAAAACAAAGAGTTTCAGTTGGTGGTATTGGAAATAATACAGTCATTGACTATCTCTATACAAATTATTCTGTTGAACAGGCACAAGATGACTATACAAAAGTATCCGATGAACTACGAAATGTTCAAACTGCTTTAGATGTGGTAAATACAACAGTAAAAATGGAATTTGAATTACCAGAATAATTTCTGTTTTTCCGTCTATCACTGTCAAAAAAACTTATAAATGGAATTATGCTCAGAAAAATGTATATGGTTTAAGTATTCAGAGCATCATTGTTATTCTTTTTGTTATTGCTTATTGATCAATGTATAAGGTAAATATCATACAGGAGCCTTTTGGCAAACATACACAATTGACAGGATAGTAAAAACTAAGATGTCCTTTTTGAATATCTTTCCATAGTCAAGTTCGGTTAAAGACTATGGGTTCAAACAAACGAATCGATCAGCAGTGAACTGGTCTTTTCTTTTTCTTCGATGTATGACATATATAAAAGGTATAAAAAGGGAACTGTTACCGCAATTCCCTTTTTCAATGCTTAGACTAATTTACTTTTTCTTTCATCCAATATGCTTATCAGAGAATCCTATGCCCAAGGATCACTTTCCTTTGGAATTTGGATTCCTGTTAAAAGCTGCTGCTCCCATAAAAACCATTGTCCTGTAGAAGGTTTCTTGCGAAGTTTCAATGGTCTTGGACTATCCGCTCCACTACAGGCAACATACAAAGTTAAATAACCTTCTTCAAATTGGCTTCTGCTATAAGCATTCTCAGATATTACAACGCGATAAGGCAATGCTGGCGTATAGTTATTTTCAGGAGTTGATCCAACAAAATAAGAACGCATCAAATATTCTTTTCCACGGAAACGATCCTTAATAAATTGTTTGTCTATACCATTTAGTGGTTTAGGACCACGCAAATAATCAAGCATGTTTTCCGTTTCTGATGGATTTTCAGGATACAGCGCTAATACTGCTACAACAAGTGCAGCAACCTCCTCTGGTTTTGTTAGATCTGCTTGTGGCATTGCTTTTAATTCTTCTACTGTTTTGGGAAGTTTTTCTAATGTAATCTCACACATCTTTTGTCTCCTTTCAATTTTTATTTTCTACAGATCATCATTTCAAACAAGAACATGACTTTCTAAAAATATATTCCTTCTTCTGATCCATCTGTAAAATACATCAAAGATTCTTGACCGTCTTTGATAAATGTTGCTTCTAGAACACAAACACTTCCATTCCCTTCTATCATTCTCATATCAGTAACGATTCCATCTCTATACGGAAATGTTATTGATATTTTCATTTCAGCATCATATGGATCTGCTTTAAATTCAACATTGTTTTTTCTTCTGCCATTCACACGAAGTTCCATCATTTCTTCAAATATGATTTCAATATCCGCATATTGACCAGTTCCTTTCAGTTTGCTGCCACGCAAATGATCCATCCAGGAATATGGTTCAATTTTGTTTTCCTGTGTTTCACCGTTGATAGACAGAGGTAAATCATTCTCTATATTTTTGGAATTTTCTACAAATGCAATCTCACAATCTTCCGGAAAACTTGAATACAACGTTTCTGGATATCCATCTTTCTCTTCAATTATTGTTTCTGCATAATAATCTGGACTATTTCCTGTAAATTGAACATTTTTTAAAGCAGCACATTCATAAAATGAACCACTGCCAATACTAACAAGCTTTGCATTCTGACTTCCAAAATGCACAGAAGATATCTTTGTTTTTTGAAAAGCATTCGGACCAATCACATAAACACTATCAGGAATCAATAAATCACCACATAACGCTTCACAGTCAACAAAAGCATCTTCTTTGATATTCAGTAAAGATTCAGAAAGTTTTATATGTTTTATTTTTTTACAATTTTCAAAACTGTGTTCTCCAACGGAAAGCAATGAATCTGGAAGGTTCAAATCACCTTCTAAAGAAATACAATGTCTAAATGCATCATTTCCAATAATTAACAAATGCTCTGGTAAACCAATATTTTTTAATGCCGTGCAAGCACCAAAAGCACCTTCAGAAATATACTTTAATGCACCTGGGAAAGTTACACTTTCTAAGTCTGTACAATACGCAAATGCATACGATGGAATTGTTTCCATCAATTCTGGAATCACAAGACTTCCCGTCAGTTTTCTACAAGAAGAAAATGCATATATTCCCATTTTCTTAAGAAATTTTGATAACACTAATTTTCCATCAAAACCACAATTCCAAAAAGCATGTGCTCCAATCTCTTCGATAGAATCAGGAACAATTAAATCACCTTTCAAATTCTCACAGCTATTAAAACAGCTTTCAGGAATCGTCTTTAAAGACGTCGAAAGTTTCAATTCTCCATCCAGTCCACTACATTGTGCGAATGCATAATCTCCTATACTTTCTACACGATCAGGAATGATCAGATTACCACGCAATCCAACACATCCCTTAAAAGCAGCTCTACCAATTTCTAAAACACTTTCTGGAATATGTAATTCATCCTGAAACGCACAATCATAAAATGCATTTTCTCCAATGGATAACAAACCTTCTGGTAATTGCAGATTACCATTCATTTTTTTACATCCCCGAAAAGCGTAATCACCAATTCTTTTAACATTCTCAGGGATAATTAAATTACCTTCTAGATTACCGCAATCATAGAATGCAAATTCTTCAATCGTTTCTAAAGTTGAAGGAAGTTTTAATTCTCCTCGAAGTCCAGAATGACCATAAAACGCTGATTGTGAAATGGAAGTAATCCCTTCTTCTAACACAAGTGTTTGAATTTCATATTCATTCCAGTAAAACTTTGGTGCATTCATTGCACCACTGCCAGAAATTGTTAATGTTTTCTTTTTTTTGATCATATGTCCAGTTTAACTGATCTCCACATTGACCAGAAGATTCTAATTTTTTTTGTTGAAAAATGCCTGTACAAGAAGTCATCATCATACATACAATTCCAATACATAAAACATTCAACACAACCCATCCTTTTTTCATATGATTCTCCTGTATTCAGATTATGTTACAAGCTAATTATTTCATTGAAGTACTATATCTAACAAAATTATAACATACAAAAAAAGAGTGACCGCACTTCACTCAATTTCAGATTCATATCATTTCTGCCAGTATTACCGCGACAAATAAAGATGGCAATAAATTTGCCACTTTAATCGTCCTGGGCCAGACAAGATTAACCCCAACACAAAAGATCAGAATATTGCCAACCAATGAAATATAATTCAGTACCGTTTCTGTCATAAAGCTTGAAAGAACGACAGATAAAGCAGTCATGATTCCTTGTAGAACAGCCACAGGAAGAAATGAAAATACACAACCTTTCCCCATAGACGAAGCCATAATCATTATAATAATAAAATCTAATATAGCTTTTGCGATAAGCGTTGAGTGATCACCATAGATTCCATCTTGAATTGAACCAATCACTGCCATTGCGCCAATACTTACTGTTAAAGACGCAGAAACAAATCCATTCACAAATAAATTATCCCCATCACTTCCGGTTTTATGCTTCAGCCACTCACCAAAGCGTTCAAACTTTGCATCCAAGTCAATTACTTCTCCAAGCAATGCACCTATGGCAAGTGATAGAATCATAATCATAGATCCATTTGTGCTCAATGAACCATCTGTTTCTACATGCAGCATCTTAGAAATCGTTCCAGCAATTCCTAGAAACAAGACTGAACACCCTGTTGCCTTAGTAATCGTATCTTGATAGCTTTCTTTTAAATATTTTTTACATAAAATTCCAAGCACCCCTCCTGCAATGATGGCAAGTGCATTAATAACTGTTCCTAATCCCTTCATTTTATACTCCATATCAATCAACACATTTACAAAGATATGAAATCTAATATAGCACAAAATCAATTCATAAAATTAAAAACAAGTTTCACATACAAAACCTGTTCTCATTTCTTTCTATATATTTTTCATGATCCATGCAAAAGCTTTCGCTGTTCTCACATGTGGTTCTTTAAAATGACCACCTTGATTCCATTCCAGTGTGCATTGTATTCCTTCCTCATTGAGCCATGCATATGCCTCTCGAATGCAATCCCCTACTTGCTTCATCATAGGATTTCTAGTTTTCTCTTCTTTATTTCCTAAGCTTAGGTAAATGCAGTTGCTTTGAATCTTTTGTTGTTTCATGTAATTCAAGAATCCAGGAAACCAGATTGAAGGTGAAGCTGATGCTATTGCCGCAAATCGATTTGTCTTGCATGCTGCCCACAAAGCAAATAATCCAGCCATAGAATATCCGCCAATACAATATGTTTTATTGGAGTCTGTACATAACTGTAAAACTTCTTTTAGAGTATATTCTGCACCATCACCAAAGCCTTCACTCCCAAATACTGCACTCGCATTCCACGGTGATAAATCATGATTCCAGCTATCCACTTTGATTGCAATAAGCTGAAATTTCATCTCCGTAAGTTTTTGAATTTCATGTATTTCCTGCTCAATTTCTGAAAGATCATGTTCACCCACCATTTGAATCAAAACAATAGATGCCTGATCACCTCCATATTTATATACTTCCATGACTGACTTCCTGACTCTATCTATTTTAATAAATTATAACGCTTCTTTATTCAGCTATCATTTTCACTTTAAAACAAAAATACAAGATGTGTAATATCCAT
The DNA here is from genome assembly GCF_052064035.1 of Bulleidia sp. HCP3S3_C9. Taxonomy (NCBI): domain Bacteria; kingdom Bacillati; phylum Bacillota; class Erysipelotrichia; order Erysipelotrichales; family Erysipelotrichaceae; genus Bulleidia; species Bulleidia sp. HCP3S3_C9. The sequence continues at coordinate 8,381 of NZ_JBQHWJ010000054.1, forward strand.
ACACAAGCAAGTACGATGCAGCCAATATATACTCCTTTACTACTCATCAGAATGAATCCAATACTCATTAATACTGTCACTGTACACATAATACGTATCTTTGCCTGTTTTCGCATTTCATTTCCAGCCACATAATCTTCAAGATTTTCTTCATATAATTTTGTTTCCCGAAACCATGCATGCAACCTTTCAGAAGATCTCGCAAAACAAAATGCAGCAAGCAATAGAAAAAGAACAGTTGGTAAAATCGGCAGTACAGCACCAATCCCACCTAATGCAAAACAAACACACCAAAGAAACAATACACAATTTTCTTCATTATACCTCCAATCATAAAGTTAGTTTCAACTAACACTCAGTGATAAAAGAAGCTGTTTCTACATGTTAGAAACAGCTAACCATTGCAATAGTACCGAAATTTTTTTGATTGTCAACGAATCTATAATACATATTTATCTATCAGATACACAGGTGTACAGCTCCACGCATGGCAATAGCTATTAATCATAGTACTGCCATATGGAGAATAATCAGGAAGATTTGGATCAAATGCTTCAAAGAAAGTATCTCCTCCAAGATCTATCATCTTACCCCAGTATGATTTCATTAACGCAATCGCTTCTTCTTTCCATCCAGATACAAATAAAGCTTCTGTAATGTGATGATACATATATGGTGTAGCGATACCTTCTACAGGGAAAAATCTATGCATTGCTTCCTGCATAATGGCATGATTCTCTTCTTCTGTAAATGTAGAAGATAATACCATCCATACTTGTGTTGCTAGATTCACTTCATCTGTATAGCAGCGTACCACATGCTTGTCTGCATCATACAAATGGTTACGTACTTCTTCTTCCATTAAATGTAATACACATTCGTAGTGTTCAACATCTTGACTACATTGCTTACCAAGTGCAATCAATTGACGTAATGCATAGATTGTAATAGCACTTCCACAAACTTCCTTATCAAAAGTATTTGACCAGTCCACAAAGACAGGAAAATTTTCCTGCATATGGAATCTGCCTGTATCATCCACACATTGCAAGCACGCATCCATATCTTCTTTCAGTACAGAATAAATTGTATTTAAGAATGGAATATCATTTGTTTCCTGCATGTAGTCGTACACTGTATTGATTAAAAATAAACTGTAATCATACAGAAACGTATCATCTGGAATATATTCTGGTTTCACAAACACATTAGCAGGAATTCTCCCATCTGTACATCTCATACCACAAAATAAAGCAATACAGCGTTTAACAATATCTATTTTCTTATAACTTGCATAATTGCTAAGTGCCTGTAAACGCAAATCACCCAGCCATAATCTACGATCTCTTTTTGGACCATCTTCAAAGACATCCTGCATACATTCATGTAAAGTATGTAATCCTGTTGTATAGATCTTTTTTAATTCTTTGTCTTCTATTTCAGGAATATCTGCATCCTTTGCACAACTGATAGCATCTGCAGATGGATGTGCAAATACCACTTTCCATTTAGGAGATGTATCTAGTACATCAATTCTTACATAGCGAAAACTATATCTTCTTTCCATTTGTAATGTACATGGCAAAACATCTTTGTGAATACGTTCCTCCTGAAACCAGGAAGAACTTAACCATCCATCATAATTCTTGCTGTCTTCTTCTATTTCACATGGCATTTCACAAAACTTGATACCAATATAAAGTGGAGCATCCATTGGTGATCCTACACTTCTCATATCAATAGAAAATGTGCCTGTAATGTGTTCCCCAAAATCTAATACTAGAGTATCCCCTTTTCCATAGGAACGTGTCCAGTCTGCATCTACAGGCTGAATTCCACACCCTCCTAATTTAGAAGAATCTTTTACACACTTTACAAAGTGCACATCTGTTTTTAATGTATGCAATAGCTCTGGCGTATTATCTTCAGCAATCTTTAATAATTCTTTATTGTGATCAAACTGTAGATCACGATTTACCTGAAATGAAAAACTCATCTGATTTTCCCCTTATTCTCAGTTATAATTTCAAAACTGCAATTTTTTCTTCTCCATCCATATCACCTGTTTCCACAAATCCAAAAGATTGATACAGCTTTTCAGCAGTTGCATTCTCAGCTTCATATGAACCCCAGCAATACTCAGCCTTTCTACAAGGATATGTTTTCATGAATTCTAATGCAAGCTGCACTGCCTGTTTCCCATATTTTTTTCCTTGAAATGCTTCAATGATACTTATTTTCTGCCACGAAACGCTTCTGATTTTCAGATATTTTCAATTTCAGAAGATCCCATACATTTTTCTAGTCTGACCATAAATTGAACACCTTATGATACTTATATTTTAGGCTGATATCTCATATCAGACACATTATAAACAGTGATAAATGCTTTTGGATCAAGCTTATTAATGAAATTCATCAATTTCTGATATTCATTCTTATCAACAATTGTAATAATTTCATTATGCTTCTGCATATCATAGGCACCATATGCCTCATAGATCGTAGCACCACTATGTAACTCATGAATAATAAACTCACGTAGTTTTTTTTCTTTTGGTGTAATAATGCATACTCTACGTTTAATATTATGGTCAAAAATAAAATGATCCAGAACAATCCCATTGAAATATGTTCCAAGAATACTTAAAACAACTGTTTTCTTGTCATAAACAAGAGCTGCAGAAAGAGCTACACACATACTAGACAAAGACATTGCTTTACCAAGTTCCATATGAAGATATTTATTCATAATCTTTGCCACGATATCAAGTCCACCAGAAGAAGCATTTCGATCAAAAAGAATACTCAATCCAACACTGACGACAAGAATATAACATATAACATTCAGCTCTTGACTATTTGTAAATGACTCAAAATTCGGAAAAAAGATTTCAAAAAGTCCAAGAAAAACAGGAAGCATAATACTTGTATAAACGGTTTTTACACCAAATTCTTTTCCGCAAGTAAAAAAACCAATGATTAAAAGTACGATATTCAGAATCATTGTAATTACAGATAATGGTAAAGGTACAAAGTTGGACAGTACGATACCAAGACCTGAAATACTACTGACCGAAGTATGACTTGGAACAAGAAAAAAATAGACTGCAGCTGCAATGATGGCAACAGCAGCTGTTAAAACTAAAGTTTCCAATATTATTTTTGTATAATTAAGTTGCTTTTTCATCAAAATATATCTCCTATATGACTTCAGATTCAGCAAGATCAACAATGATCCACATATGTTTTATAACACACTTTTCTTATGATAAAATTCCAAACAAATATTTTCAATATCATTTTATTACTAATGCAACTTCTGAAAGTTCAAAATAAGAATGTTGGTTTTTATACAATTTTATTTTAGATTTTGCATACAGAGAATTCAGAAAAAAAGCGACCTTTATCATCCTCCAGGAAGGAGTAAGGCAAAGGTCACAAAAGTGCCGTGTTTATGCAGTTTCTGACCGCTATTCTATGATTTCTTAGTGAGCAGTACTACTGTCTCAACGTGACACGATACTTCTGATTGATGTCAGGCTTTGCGCCCCTCCTGTCAAAACGGAAACAAGTCCACAGCTTCTGAAAACGCACATTCACAGTTGCAACCAGATGCAATCTCTTTAATGTTCAGATCTTTACTGAGTTTTTCTATCTGTGCATCTGTATATCTTCTTTTTCGCATAAAAATAACCTCCGCAAGAGGCATCAGAACTGTCATGGTTCTGTACTACTTACGGAGATCATTTCACAAAAGCTCCACTTCTGTTTATTTATTTGAATTTATAATTTCTTCGATATCTCGACCACCGTAGAATATTCGTGCTACTGTAACTGTTCTCACTTTATCATCAACAAGATAATACACAATAAAGTTGTCTACCGGAAACTGATGCATTTTCATCGAATGCCAAGGTTCCCATTCAACTAAAGTATACCGCGCTGGCATGAAATCCAATGAACGAACTTCCTTTCGAATACGTCTCAGCTGAGCTTTGGCTATCTCCGGAACAAGGAGTTCATTCGCAATATACGAATAGATTTCACGTAAATCACCAAGTGCATCTACAGAATAGTCGACATTATAGCTATCCGTCATATGCCAAACTCTTTTGCGAATACCGCATCAACTTCATCTGCAGAATATATCTTTCCTGCTTTGATGGAATCAACACCCTTCTGAAGTTCTGCATCAAGTTCTTCTCTGGTCATTGCACCAACAGCTAATGGCTTAGAAGAAGGAAGTTTCAATTCAAACGGCATACCCTTTTTTAGTACGATCTGACTATAAAGCATCTGAATTGCACTGGATGGAGAAATGCCAAGCTGAGAAAGAATGTTCTCAGCATTATCCTTGAGATTCGTATCTATTCTTGCATAAACAGCGGATGTATTTGCCATAGTATCTCCTCCTTTTTCTTTACTATATTCATTTTTGCTTGCAATTGCAAGCATTTGCACAAATTATTTTGCTAATATAGCCTTATTTTTTATAAATTCTTCTGACATTCCAATCCCGGTATCTCTTATTTTAAATTCACATGTCATATGATCTTCTGATCTTTCAATCGTTCTCATACTCAAGTAAATAGAACCATTCACCGTATTGTACTTCATACTGTTTGTAAACAAGTTCATCAATATTTTTTTCAGGTGAACTGCATTGCTCCAGACATATACACCTTTATAGTCATCATGTTCTTCCGTAACACGAAGTCCTTCTTCTTCTGCCTGGAAATATAGCGACTCCGCGATTTCTTTACATACCTGATCCAGATTGATGGATTCATCACTGAAAACCATGGTACCCGAATCCAACTTTGCCATATCCAAAACATCATTTACCAATGATAACAGCAGTTTCGATGACTCATTTATTTTATTCAGGCAGTCTTTTGCCCGCTCACCATCATTTCCGCTTTTTTCAAGAATTGCAAGCATGCCAATAATGCCATTGATTGGTGTCCTGATGTCATGAGACATGTTATTTAAAAAGGAAATCTTAGCCTTATTGGCACTCTGTGCTTCTACAAGTGCATTCTGTAATTCCTGCCGTTTTTCTTCAAGCTCCTGATTCAGCTTCAATGCCTGCTCGGCAGACTTCTTGGATTTTTCTTCCGCACGTTGTGATTTTTTCAAAGAATCAAGAATGATACACAGAACAACGGAAAAAGAAATTCCAGCGATAAGTGAAACTGTCAGGAAATTATCCTGAATAAAATCCCTCGCTGTAACTTTTCGTGAGGAAGCATTATACGAAACTACTGCACCTGAAAATTGAGCTGCAGGCATAGATGTCAGTGTTTTATTCAGAATGGACAAAAGAACCGGTTCTCCCCGCTGAACAGCAAATGGAACATCAGCTTCTTTTGTCAGGAAAACACTATGAAGCTTATTATTTTTCAAATAATCTGAAACAGTACCTGAATTACTTACAATACAATCCGTCTTTCCTTTCTGCATTGCTTTTACTGCCGCATCTGATGTTTCATATTCCACAACCTTCCATTGCGGATAATTGTATGAAAGATATGCTTTCAATGCAAAATTATCTTTTTCAACGGCAACTGTATTCTCTTTATTTTCATCAAAAGAATCCTTTGCCGTAATTGCTGCCATATTGAGAGTCAACAGCGTATCCGACAAAGCAAATCCATTTGTTTCTGCAAAGTATGGATTCTGGTTTGTATGAAAAATCAGGTCTATTTTTCCATCCTGCAATGCCTTAAGCAGTTCACTTCTTGTCTCATATCCATTTAATTCAAATTCCAGAGTCTGACCTTGCAGACAATTTTCTGCAAGATCCACATAATCTGTAATAACACCTGTCAGTTTACCTGTTGATGGATCTACACTGCTGATACCTCCATCCTGATTCAGATACCCTATCCGGATTGCACCATGTTGCTCGATCCACTCACTTTCTTCTTTTGAAAGAAACGAGCTGCTCTGTGCAGAAAGATAACGCCTGTAGAGATCATCTGTGTAAAATGGGTTGTCATCCTTGATTCTGCGCATAGCACTGTCCAGTGCTTCTTTGATATCCGGACGTTCTGGATTTATAGCGAAATAGATTTCTGTCTCTCCAATACTTGTAAGCGGTGAAATATCCGATTCTTCCCAACGGGATTCTCTACCGAAACAAAGCAGTCAATTTCATGTTTCGACAGTTTGTCCTTAATTTCTGTGGTATTAGAAATATTGACATGCTGCATATGCAGACCATACTTTAACTCCCATTCGTTAAGCATATTCTCCAGTATATTATCTTTAAGCACACCAATATTTTTCCCCTCAAAAGAATCCAAATTTCCTGCTGTAAGATCCATATTGGATGCATCCGTATAGATGTAATATTTCTCTTCCACCCATAGGCATATCGGAAAAAAGCATTTTTTCAGCACGTTCGTCTGTATAGGAAATACCACCAAGAATGTCAATCTCTCCATTTTCCAACTGTGTAAAGCAGTTTTTCCAATCACTTGTTATGTATTCATAGCTCCAACCTGCATAACCTGCAATATCTTGAAGATACTCATAACCATAGCCGCTTCTTTCTCCCTTTTCATTGACTACATTATAAGTTTCCTCAAAAGATCCTACCCGGATAACATTGCCAGAGATTTCTTTGGCAGATGCAGGAACGGATAAAACAATAAAACATATAATTGTGCAAAATATAATGCAACAAAATTTAAAATTCATTATATTCTGTACTAATTTGCACTTCTTCATCTTTTCTCCCATCCTCCAGGCTACAGTTGCTTGCTTTCAATTTTTTTTACATTCATCGCTCTTTTTAAAGATTTAGTTGATATTTGCAAAAATGCCATAATGATACTCACCGTAAGCACTGTAAAGATCAATCGGCATTGGCAGTTTAACGATATCTCTGCATATGA
>NZ_JBQHWJ010000055.1:0-15019 GCF_052064035.1 Bulleidia sp. HCP3S3_C9
AAATATATTTTTAAATCTCATCCAATGACCCGCAGACAGATTACGAATGCTTTGAATGCTGCTTTTCCTATTTTTGCTCAATAGTGAATCTGATGGTTAATTATGTAAATATTAAAGTTCAAAAGCATAATGATAAAACTGCATCTGATATTGAAAAAACTTTGAATAATATTGAAGAAGTTCTCAGAGATGCAAATAGTTATAAAAATCTCGTTGTGGATTTTGCTTCTGATTTCAGTATGATGGGTTTATTGATTTCCATTATTGAAAAAGTATTTGGTAAAGAGATTGGATATGACGAAAATAATAATTTAGTTATAAATGAAGCAAAAGAAACATTTGATAATTTATTATTTCTTGAAAAGGTTGAATTTGCAATATTTGAATGGTTTTTAGAACAAGTAGACCAATATAAACAAAATGGAAAGTTCAAAAAACAGCTTAAGAATGTTCTTGAATGGGAATCTATTGTAAAAAGCTAGAACCAATCATTAAAGATTTTTCTCAAATTAATCTATCAAAAAAAGAACTAAAACAATGGTTTGCTAACTTGATCCAAGATAAAAATCAAAGAATTTCTAAATTAGATTCTTTGAAAAAAGAAAATCTTCCAAACCAATTTAATTTGATAATGATTCATACTTATGTTCATATTAAAAATCTAATTGAACAAGTAAGAGAACATAAAATTACAACATTAGAAGGTCTTGAAATTATTAACTTCAATAGAATTGACAATGAAAGAGTAATTTTACGTTTAGAAACAGTATCTACCGGTGTTTTCTTTGCAATGGATGCTGGTGCAGCAGTAGTACTTGCTGGAGCATATGCCTATGGTTCTGGTGATATTACTGGTGCTGTAAAAATACTCGCCAATACAATTAATTTCTCTAATATTCTTACTTTTACATATGTTGTAAAACAAGATGCTACTTATATCAAAGAAGATATTGATGAAATTTTACATAAGGCAAAAATAGAAGTTGTTCATCATTGTAAAGATATCTCAGAAGATGAATTAAATTCATATATTTCATTAAATGATCCTGAAACTAGAATTTTATATTCACTCAAACTTCATATGATTGAAGAAGATATTCAATGTACAAAATTGAGTGCAGATCAGCAATTAAAGAATGAGTGGAAGAAACAATGGATGGAAGTTTCAAAGAACTCTTTGCATATGGCAAAACTCTATGAACCAAATATTCAAAAAGTTTATCAGGCATTAATTACACATGCTGAAAACACAATAGATAATAGAACATGGCTGTATAACATTGTTCTAGAATTGTGTCTTTTTAGTCCGTATTATCAAATTGATGAAGATGAAAAGAAATATAAAAAACTGAAACTAGTTAATAAGAATCTAGATTATATGAAGGACTATTTTTGTGAAGGACAAAAATATGTTTCTTTCAAAGAAATCAAGCAGTTTGAATCTCTATACAAACACTATCATGGCTATATAGAAAATAAGAATTTAAAAATGGCTGGAGCAGCTGGTGCAGTTGTTGCGGTAGGTGCTGGTGTTGGTGCAGGTGCCATGTTATTTGCTCCACAGATTGCAGTTGCTTTATTTGGTGGTGCTTTTCCTGGATTGCATGGTGCAGCATTAGTAAATGCAGCATTAGCAGTCGCTGGTGGTGGATCATTAGTCGCCGGAGGATTTGGTATGGCTGGTGGTTCTGTCATCATTGCTGGTGGTGGAGCTCTTTTAGGTATGAGTACAGCTAGTGTAGCAACAATGGGATTATTATCCTCTCCAAATTTCGTACAGGCAGATGATGCGAAGCTACTGGCAAAATGTAATTACGTATTACTGAATCAAATGCATAAAATAGATGTTGTTGTAGCGATTCAGAAAATGACAGAAGAAAGTTTAAATGACAGTAAAACACAACTAAAAGTTCTAGAAAGTGCAGAAGATAAATCTGATGAATGCAAGAAGACAATAGCTGCATTAAAGAAGAGTGTCAAATACATGGAAAGAACTAACGATGAATTGAAGAAATTAATTGCTAAAGAAGAGAAGAAGAGTGATTGACGAGTCGTAAATCTACGACTCTTTTCCCATTCCATCCTTCTTTAATGTTAAAATAATTTCATTGGAGAATAATTTACTATGAGAATATTTCTAATAGATACAGAAAATGTACACCATCATGGTTTAGATGGAATAGAAAAACTAGACGATACAGATCTAGTATATGTACTCAGTACACCAAACTTTAAGAAAGAAAAGGTAGAAGGCGATTTATTGCTAAAAGTAATGTCATCGAAAGCAAACTTTCATGTAGATGATTTAATATCCAATGGATCTAAAAATTATCTAGACTTTCAATTATGTACGATCCTAGGACAACTAATGGAAAGATATGTGAATGCAGAAGCTGTTATTATCAGTAAAGATAATGGATATACTGCAGTGATGGATTACTGGAAAAAGAATAATCGTGTTATCAATAAGGCAGAATCAATTCAAGATTTCTTTACGCCAAAACCAGCAGTTGTTGAAAAAGCTAAGCTAGATCCAAGTGATGCAAAAGGTGTAGCACAATATCAGAAACAGATTGCTACAATCATTCAACAACAATTTCCTGAAAAGAAAAAAGGAACAATTACAAAACAATCAAAAGCAGCAGCAAATAAACACACAAAGAAAGAATTAAAAACATATTGTGCAAATAGTTTAGGTGATAATGAATCAAACTATCAGCTGTATAGTAGAATCTGCCAGATATGGCCGTATTAAAAGATTAAAAAGATAATTGATGCTCCCTGACTTTGACAGGAATAAAAGGAATAGGAGTGAAATATATAGATTTTAGAGTATTTGATGCAAGAAAGTTTTCTGAGAACCTCAATAGCCCAAGCAATCACAACCGGAACAATTGAAGAGGGACAGAAGTATGGATATATTTCAACTTTTGAATTCAAACTTTCAGAAAATCTTAAAACGCATATTTTTGAGAATGCAGATGTAGACTGGTCACATTGTATTGCAGTTCATCGAAAGAAAACAAAGCTGTGGTGCAATGGTGGCATATATAGCTGAATTATATAGGGAAGAGTTAAAGAAATTCGAATATCAGATTTGAGATGAATGCATATCCGGATGGTGTTGAAAACTTCCGATATTATATCGTTGTTACAAAAATACAGAATTTGCACATGATATATCAGATAATCATTGCGTGCCACTATCACAGGAATTCTAAATTTCAGGGCAGTAGATTATCGTTTCTACTGTCCTATCTTTTTGTATATTGCAATCGATTTACCTCTCAGGTAAACCAATATCATTGTCATTTATAACAAATAAGGATATAATATTTTTACCTCAAAGGTAAATTTACAAAAGAGGTGACAGCTTGGAAATAACATATAAAACTCGCAAGATTGAAAAGGTGTGTACAATCGCTAGCGAAGCAGAAAAGAAATATGGTTCAGAAATGGCTGAAAAAATCCATCAGCGTATAGATGAAATAGATGCATCCGATACTGTTGAAGAGATGGTTCAATTCCATATTGGAAGATGTCATCCATTAAAAGGAAATCGCAAAGGTCAATACGCAATGGATTTAGTTCATCCCTATCGACTGGTTTTTGAAAAAATAGGGAATGAAATTCAAATTGCAAATGTAATGGAAATTGTAGATTATCATTAAATTTCCGTTTCATTCAGGGAGGTATTACGATGGTAAAAAGTCGCAGTTTTATTGCAACACCACCAGGAGCAACTATAAAAGAGCAGTTGCTTGATAGAGGACTTAGCCAGAAAGAATTTGCAGTACGCATGGGTATGTCCGAAAAACATATTAGCAAATTAATTAATGGCGAAGTTCAGTTGACTTCGGATGTTGCTGTTCGTTTAGAAATGGTATTAGGTGTTCCTGCTAAGTTTTGGAATAAATTAGAGGCCACTTATCGTGAAAAACTTGTAAAAGCCAAAGCTGAGAATGATATGGATGCTGATAAAGAACTTGCAAAAAAACTACCTTATTGTGAAATGTCTAAAAATGGTTGGGTTCCTGAGACCAGAGATACAACCGAAAAAGTTATTTGTCTTAGAAAATATTTTGAAGTTGTAAACCTTGGGATTATTAAGGATATGCAATTGTCAAAAATAGCATGTCGTAGATTAGCCGAAACAGAAAAAAGTAATCTTGCTCTATTGGCATGGGCGCAGAAAGCCAAACTAGAGGCGCGTACTATTGAGACTTCATTAGTTAATTTAGAAACGCTTAAGAAAAGTTTGCCAGAAATAAGAAGCATGACCACAATGAATCCTTCGGATTTCTGCCCTAAGTTGATTGAGCTATTATCCAGCTGTGGTATTGCACTTGTATTTCTCCCTCACATTGGAGGTTCTTTCCTGCATGGTGCAACTTTCTACGATGGAAAAAAAATCGTTGTTGGCTTAACAGTTCGTGGCAAAGATGCAGATAAATTCTGGTTTAGTCTATTTCATGAGCTTGGTCATATTTTACTTGGTCACATCAACCAGCCAAATGGAACAACCGAAGAAGATGAAGCTGCCGCTGACAGCTTTGCAAAAGAAACACTAATTCCAACAGAAGAATTCAACGCATTTACTGATCAGAATGATTTTTCAAAAGCAGCCATTTGTGCCTTTGCTCAAGAAAAACACATTCTTTGTGGAATTGTTGTGGGACGCCTGCAAAAGGAAGGTTTCATAAACTATAGTCGCTGTAATGATTTAAAGACCAAATATATATTATCAGCGTAAATATCAAAGAAGAATTATTTTTATACCTAGGAATCAGCAGTTATGAAGTAAGCGTCAAATAAATACCGTCTAGATAAAGAAAACCGAGATATCTCAATCAGAAGTCTTCAAAAAAGCAATGCTGGAAGTGATTGAAGAGAATAAGAAATAAATTTCTCAGTCCATTAATCATTGCATCAAATCTTTTAAAACGGTATAATGAAGCCTGTTAAAACGTTACGAGAAAAGAATATGGCTGAAAGAAGCATATCTCAGAGAGGAATCTATCTGCTGAAAAGATTCTGTTATGTGTTCAGTGAGTTCACTTTTCCATGTGAAGCTAATCCCTTCCGTTTAAACTCACGTTACGAGTGAATCAAGGTGCGTATCTATTATGATACGAATCAGGATGGTACCGCGTTAATTCAAACGTTCCTGTTTATGGAACGTTTTTATTTTTATCTGGAGGTTAAAAAATATGAGTGACAGAATCAGTGAAGTGCAGTCACAGGCGCTTGAAGCAATCAATAACGCAAGTGACTTAAATGCATTACAGGAAGTAAGAAACACATACCTTTCAAAGAAAGGTTTGATTCCTGCATTAATGAAAGAAATGAAGGATCTTCCAAAGGAAGAAAAGCCAGCATTTGGTCAGAAAGTCAATGTCTGCAAGCAGGAAGTCAGTGAAGCATTAGACAAGAAGCAACAAGAATTAGAAGTAGCTGCGACTGCTTTAAAACTAGAAAAAGAAAAGATTGATATTACACTGCCAGGTGATTCTATCCGTATTGGAACAAGTCATCCATTGATGCTCATCCAAAAGGAAGTAGAAGATTTATTCTTAGGTATGGGCTATAAGATTGCAGAAGGTCCAGAAGTTGAACAGGATTACTACAACTTTGAATTAGCAAACATTCCACAGGATCATCCAGCAAGAGATATGCAGGATACATTCTATATTGATCCAAATACATTACTCAGAACACATACAACAGCGATGCAGATGAGAGAATTAGAAAAGGCACATGGTCAAACACCTATTAAGCTCATCTGTCCTGGTAAGGTTTATAGAAGAGATGATGATGATGCAACACATTCACATCAGTTCATGCAGTGTGAAGGTCTAGTTGTAGGTGAACATGTTACACTTGCTGACTTGAAGGGTACACTTGAATTCTTGGCAAATAAGATGTTTGGTGAAGGCAGACAGATTCGTTTCAGACCATCATACTTCCCATTTACAGAACCATCAGTAGAAGTAGACGTATCTTGTCCTTTCTGTAATGGTAAGGGATGCAATGTATGTAAGGGCAGTGGATGGATTGAAATCCTTGGTGCTGGTATGGTTCACCCACATGTATTGGAAATGAATGGATTTGATCCTGATAAGTGCAGTGGATTTGCATTTGGTGTTGGTCTAGAAAGAGTTGCAATGTTGAAGTATGGTATCAATGATATTCGTAACTTCTATATCAATGATGCTAGATTCTTAAAGATGTTTGATAGATTTGACTAATCAGGAGGAAATTAGAGATGAGATTAAGTTATAAATGGTTAAAGGAATATGTAGATCTTTCTGATATTACTCCTGAAGAGTTGGCAGATAAGATGACTACTGCTGGTCTTGAAGTTGAAGGCGTTGAAGCAATGGCTTATGCTGAAGGATTGGTAATTGGTGAAGTTGTTGAATGTGAAGATGTTGAAGGTACACATTTACATAAAACACAGACATGTGTTGGTGACAAGACATATCAGATCATCTGTGGTGCACCAAACTGTAGAAAGGGTTTAAAGGTAATCGTTGCACTTCCTGGTGCTAAATTGCCTGGTACTACGATTGAAGCAAAACCATTACATGGTTTAGAAAGTAATGGTATGTTATGTGCTTTATTTGAACTTGGTGTTGATAAGAAGGCATTAAGAGAAGATCAGATCAATGGGATTGAAGAATTGCCTGAAGATGCACCTGTTGGTGAAACGGATGTTCTTGGCTATCTTGGTTTAGATGATACGATCTTAGATGTATCTTTAACACCAAATCGAGCAGATTGTTCCTCTATGTGGAACATGGCAAAAGAAGTTGGCGCAATTTTACATAGAGAAGTAAAATGGCCAGATTATGCAAATAAGGCAGATATTGGTGAAGAAGGTGACTTTAAAGTATTCACAAAGAGTGAAAAGTGTGGATGCTATTTAGGTAAGGTTGTAAACCATGTTAAGGTTGGTCCTTCTCCTAAGTGGATGCAGCAGTATTTGAATGCAGCTGGTATGAATTCTATCAATAACGTTGTAGATATTTCTAACTTCGTTATGTTGGAAACAGGGCAGCCATTACACTATTACAACCTCAAGAAATTACCTGCACATGAAATTACTGTTGTGGATGACAGAGAATTGAAAATGACAGCATTAGATGGTGCTGAATTTGATATTCAAAAGGGTGATATCTTAATTACTACAAATGGTGAAGCAACTGGTATTGCTGGTATCATGGGTGGTGAAGAAAGTATGATCGATGAAAGTACAGATAGTATCTTTATTGAAGCTGCGAAGTTTGATCATGCTTCTATTCGTAGAACATCGATTCGTTTGAATCTTATTACTGAAGCTGCACAGAGATTTACAAAGGGTATTGAAGAATGTGCAATGCAGAAGGCAATGGATCGTTCTGTTCAGTTATTAAGTGAATATGCGGATGCATCTGGATTTGAAAAGACAGTCATGGCTGGTGAAATGACATATAAGCCACAGACAGTTGTTGAAACATTGACACACTGCAATGGTTTACTTGGAACACATTTTACAATGGATGAAGTTGTAGATACATTGAAATGGCTGGATTTCAAACCAGAAGTCAATGGTGATGAAATTACTTGTCATATTCCTAGCTACCGTATTGATATTGAAGGAACTGCAGATATTGATGAAGAAGTCATTCGTTTACTTGGATTTGATTCACTGGAAAGTACATTGCCAAATGTATCTGCTACGGTTGGTCAAAGAAGCAATATTCAGCAGGTTCGTGCAATTACTAGAGAAGCAATGATGGCAAGCGGCTTAAATGAAATTGTTACATATACACTGGTCAATGAAGACTATGCAAAGAATGGTTTCAATGCATTGGAAAATCCAGTAGAACTGGCAATGCCTATGAGTGAAGCTAGAAAATATACAAGAACAAATCTCATTAACTCTGTTATGGAAGTTGTTCAGTACAATGAAGCTCGTTCTAATACAGACAATGCTTTCTATGAAATCTCTAAAGTATATGCTACGGGTGTAGAAGAAGAAAGACTTGCAATTGTATTAGATGGCAACTACATGGATGACAAGCTTAGACATGTTTCTCTCAAGGGTGACTTCTATGCAATGAAGGGTATTGTTCTCAACTGGCTGCAGAGACTTGGCTTTACTGGCTCAAGAATCAAGATTGAAGAAAACAAGATGGATACAACACATTTCCATCCATATAGAAGTGCTGTGATTTCTTTAGGAAACAAGAAGCTTGGTGTATTTGGTGAATTACATCCTGATTATGCAAAGAAGTTTGACCTAAAGAACGTTACATATGCGGAATTGACACTTGATCCAATCTTTGAAGCAAAGGCTGGAAGAATTAAATTTACAGAACTTCCTAAGTTCCCGGCAGTGACAAGAGACTTGGCATTTGTTGTAGATAAGCAAGTCAGTGCACAGGATATTACACGTGCAATTGCAACAGCTGGAGTTAAGAATATTCTTTCTAATGTTGAAGTATTCGATGTTTATGAAGGTGAACATGTTGCAGAAGGTAAGAAGTCCGTTGCATTGAAGTTGACATATCAGGCTGATCATACATTGAAAGATGATGAAATTACAGATGCATACAACAAGATCTTAGATAACTTAGCTAAGAGAGTGAAGGCAGAATTAAGAGCATAAGAAAATGAAATCTCAAAGATAGAAATCTTTGGGATTTTTTTTGGAATATGAATAAAAACTGTGAATATGTATAGTATAGAGAAGATGAATGTATGTTGTGTAAAATTACATAAAATGTACATTGACTTATATAATTTTATGCAATAGTATTCGTTTGGAAGGAGAAGGCTATGCCATTGACGCCAAATAACGATTACTATTCGTCGACATGCAAAAGAATTAGGAAAAGGGATTGAGGATGCAATTCTAAGAGAAGCTAATTTAAAATAATATTTCAACATAGCCAAAGAGACATATGAAAAAGTATTATCCTGCAGTATTTCATAAAGAAGAAAATTCATATTGGGTTGAATTTCCTGATTTGAAAGGATGTTTTTCACAAGGTAAAGATTTTCCAGAAGCATGTACAATGGCAGAAGATGCATTAGGAGAATGGATCAATGCACAAGAAGATATAGGAAATGTAATTCCTGAACCATCTTCTATGGAAGTCATTTCTAATCAATATCGAGATGAATGTGTTTCTGCAATTGCATATGATGATTATGCATGGAAAGAGGCACATTCTACAAGAGCTGTCAGAAAAGCAGTTTCCATTCCTGAATGGATGGATAAACTCGCAACAAAAAATGGATTAAGTCTTTCAAAAATTCTACAAAAAGCTTTAAAGAATGAATTGCATTTGTAATCCTGAAGATAGAAATCTTTGGGATTTTTTTGGAATATGAATAAAAGTTGTGAATATGTATATTAGAACACCAAAAAGTATTGATGAATGATAGCATTAATGCTATCATTCAGATGGAATGGTGTTTGTTCTAAGAAAGGATGAATACCATGTCATATACAATAGAATTTTATATTACAAAGAATGGTGAAGTTTTAATTTGGGAATTTTTGGAGAAACTGAGAAAGAAATCAAAAAATGATAAAAATGTACGCATTCAATATAGACAAATAAGTTTATATATTGAACTTCTTCAAAGAAATGGTGTGAACTTAAATGAAAATATCATAAAGCATTTAGAAGATGGAATATGGGAATTAAGACCAGGTGTTAATAGAATATTTTTCTTTTATTTTGAAAATGGCACTTATGTTTTGTTACATCAATATCGTAAAAAAACTCAAAAAACTCCTAAGAGGGAAATAAAAAAAGCGAAACAAGAAAGAAAAGAGTATTTACAAAAGAAGGAGAAAGAAAATGAAAACATGGAATGAATATAAAGAACATGTGAAAAATGTTGATCCTGATTTATCAAAAGATATTCACGAAACTGAAGAAATAGCTGCTGTTGTTTCAGCAATGGTTCAACAAAGAAATAAATTAGGTTTATCACAAAGAGAACTTGCACAGATGTGTGGAATCCCTCAATCATCTGTTGCAAGAATAGAATCAGGAAAAATTACACCAAATCTAGGAACACTTTTAAAAATATTTAGAAATTTAGGTCTTTCCATTTCTGTAGAACAAATGCATTAATGATTGTAGATCATCTAAAATTGTACAAAAAGCTTTAAAAAATGAATTGCATTTGTAATAAAGACATTTCATTTATTTAGGAAACCAAGCGAGAATCCTCGGTCATTCAATGACCGAGATGAAAGCGCCATTCTTCCACTTATTTCAAGATGAGAAACTCAATATTTTCGCATAAATAAGCTATATTTCATCGTTCTATCATGGTATAATATATGTAGTAAGTGAGACATATTTTATGCCAAAAGCATGTAAGAAAAAGAGTTCTGAATTTGAAGCTTCACCTGTCAAAAGCGTGTTTTTGTCTGGAAGACCAAACAAAGGAAAACTTGACTTGCTTTGGCAGATGGAACACAAATATATTGAACTGATCAACTTCAATATCGAGGCTTTGATGGCTGTTCCAGATATTCATGTACAACTTATCAAGAACGATAAGAAGGATTCTTATGTTCGCCAGATTCAAAAACAGTTCCGTCCTGAAAACATTAACTCTGCATTCTGTCAGAATGCATTTGATACTGCTTTTACAAAACTGTCAAACAGGCTGGATGCAATCCGTCTGGAAATGCTCAAGACAATTGATTCCATCTTCTGCCAGTCCAAGGTGCTGTTTGGCTTGTGCCTTGATGGTGTGACCAAAGATGAAATGACTGCCTGCCTGAATGAAGTTGTCAATGCTGTACGAAACAGGAAAGACACGGCTTTCTATCTGGACTGCATTGCACAGCTGCAGAACATGTCTGCTGATGAGTTCGAAGAACAGATGATTGAACTTTGTGATCTGTATGATATGGTTTCCGTTCAATTCAGGATACCTCATGTTATAAGTGAAGCGATTCCTTTTGACAGCAGACTGATGAAAATCGAGCCGTCTACCGATACTGCAATGCCGTATGTTATCACGCTCTCAAACCCTTTTGTAAAAGGTAGCCGTATTTCAATTCCAGTCAATACAAGCAGACATTCGCTGCATAAGATTCAGACTAACAGGATGGCTGCTACTGTAACAGTCAAGCTGGAAGGTACAAGAGTTCGTATTGGATGGTCTTATGCAAAATCATTCAGGAAGCCTGATACAGCCGTCTGTATGGGAGTAGATACAGGAATCAAGGATTCGTTCTTTCTGTCTGATGGACGTTCCATTGGATCCATGAAAGATGTCATTGATTACTACCATCATGATGTTGAACCAGCATTTGCACAGTTAAGCAGCCTGCGCAACAAGAAATGCAGCATCAGCCATTATGTGCGTCACCATAAGAACCTTCCTTTGGATGTGAGACGTTTTCTCATTCAGAAGATGGACAGACTGGAACACATGATACGCACAGCAGATGCACCGTATCGCAAGAAGCGTGCTACTACAATATGCTGAATCATGAAATCAAACAGGATGTAAAAGCATATATGTCATGTATCACACATGATACTTTGACTGTGCTTGAGCTGCTTGATATCAAGGAATTTAACAAGTCTCGCAAGTTGAATGGAGACTTGTCTGCATTTGCACGTGGCAGACTGCAGCAGAAGCTCATGTCTGAACTCAACTGGTATGGATATGACTATGTACAAATACCGCCAGATTTTAGAAGTCAGACATGCCCAATCTGCAGCTATCGTAATGCAGAAAACCGCAGTACAGTAAACAGTAAGCTTTTCAAATGCGGATGCTGTGGCTATGAGGATGATTCTGACCACATTGGTGCAGTAAACATCAGAAACCGTGCAGCAGACATGGAACTTCTTAAACTCTGCAAGGATGCAAAAAGCCACAAAGACATGCAATCCAGGCTGATCAGGCTTCTGGATGACAGACATCTTGAATGGCAGATGAAACAATTGAAAACATCGATTCTGCAGGAAACAGGAAACGCTGTTTCCGTTCTGTAGAACATATGAACTACCGCTTTCTGTATATGGCATGTCCATGTATGGAATGTAATAAGAAGATATGTGCTGATTCATAGCCCTTCGGACTGTAAGATTGGGTATATTTTCAAATTATCGGCTTGTGGTCAAGCATTTTGATGCTCGGCCATTCAATGACCGAGTAGCTCACAAACAGTGATAGATAAAACAGAAAAGTACATCATTGTGATGTCAGATTGTACAGAAGACAAGCAAAGAAATATGGCTTTATCAGAAGCTGTATGTGCTGCAGAAACCGCAAATCGTGCAAAGAGTACATTCCTTTCCAATATGTCTCATGATATCAGAACGCCAATGAATGCAATCATTGGATTTACTACACTTGCGGCAGGCAATATCGGTAATCAGGAAAAAGTACAGAATTATCTAGGCAAGATACTTGCGTCAAGTAATCATCTGCTTTCATTAATTAATGATATTCTTGATATGAGTCGTATTGAAAGTGGAAAAATTCATCTAGAAGAAACAGAAGTAAATCTTGCGGATGTTCTCCATGATGTAAAAACAATCATCAGTGGACAGATTCAAGCAAAACAGCTGGAATTGTATATGGATGTCATGGATGTTGTGGATAAGGATGTGTATTGTGATAAGACAAGACTGAATCAGGTTTTGTTGAATCTTTTATCCAATGCCATCAAATTCACACCATCTGGTGGAACGGTTTCTGTTCGACTTAGTCAGCTTGCAAGTCCTGGAAAAGACAGTGGACTATATGAAATTCGTGTTAAAGATAACGGTATTGGCATGAGCGAAGAATTTTTAAACATAATATTTGATTCATTTGAGCGTGAACGTACATCGACTGTCAGCAAGATCCAGGGTACTGGTCTTGGTATGGCAATTACGAAGAATATTGTAGATATGATGGGTGGAACAATCCAGATTCAGACAAAACAGGGAAAAGGAACTGAGTTCATTGTTCGTCTGCCATTACGCATACAATCTGTAAGTCATCATTCTGTAAAAATTAAAGAACTGGAAGGTTTGAAAGCTTTAGTTGTAGATGATGATTTCAATACTTGTGACAGTGTTACAAAGATGCTTGTGAAAGTTGGAATGCGTTCTGAATGGACACTTTCTGGAAAAGAAGCAGTTCTTCGTGCAAAACAATCCATGGAAATTGGTGATGCATTTCATGCCTATATCATTGACTGGCGTTTACCAGATATGAATGGCATTGAAGTAACAAGACAAATTCGAAACTTGGGAGATGATACACCAATCATTATTCTGACTGCCTATGACTGGTCTGATATTGAAGCAGAAGCAATTGAAGCTGGTGTGACGGCATTCTGTGCAAAACCAATGTTTATGTCTGATTTAAGAGAAACGTTAATGCATGCGCTTGGTAAAAAAATCTGTGCAGAAAATGAATCTGACAGTATACGGAAAGAAATTGATTTTCAAAACAAACATCTGCTTTTAGTTGAAGATAATGAATTGAATCGAGAGATTGCAGAAGCAATTCTTGAAGGGTATGGATTTGTTGTGGATGAAGCTGAAAATGGTGCAGTGGCTGTGGAAATGGTGAAGAGTGCACCTGCAGAAACATATGATTGTATTTTAATGGATGTACAGATGCCAGTCATGAATGGTTATGAAGCTACGAAATGTATTCGTGCATTAGGCAATCCTGAATTGAAGAATATACCAATTCTAGCTATGACTGCCAATGCCTTTGAGGAAGATCGCAGAAGTGCTTTGGAATGTGGTATGAATGGGTTTGTATCAAAACCAATTGAAATTGATGAACTGTCACGTGCATTAGAAAATGTATTACATAAAAAGTAGAGACGAAATGTAAGTAATCTCTACTTTTTTTTGGAAAGTGAATAAAAATTGTGAATATTAATGATAGGAGGATTTAAATTGAAAATGGAAAGAAATATTGAAAAGATATATACCAAGATATATACTTTGGATATCAGGAGGTATTTATCTATGATGACAGCGAAAGTATTTGAAAATGGGAGAAGTCAGGCAGTTCGTTTGCCAAAAGAATGTAGATTTCAATCGGATGAAGTTGCTATCAAGAAGATAGGAGATATTGTTTTGTTGATTCCAAAAGAGAATCAGTGGTCAGGTTTTATTGAAAGTTTAGATGCTTTTTCAGATGACTTTATGTGTGAAGAAAGAGTACAGTTAGAAAGTGAAACTAGAAACATATTATGAAATATCTTCTAGATACCAATATTTGTATTTACGCGATAAAGAATAAACCAAAAGAGGTTTTGGAGTGTTTATTTTTACATGATCCAAATGATATTTTTATATCTTCGATTACATATGCTGAGTTAATGTATGGTGTGAATAAAAGTAAATATCCTGTAAGGAATCGTATTGCGTTAACTTTATTTTTATCGTCGTTTGAAATCATTGATTTTGATGCATCAGCAGCAGAACAGTACGGTCATATTCGATCTTCTCTTGAAAGAGAAGGGAAAATCATTGGTGCAATGGATATGATGATAGCTTCTATTGCGCGTGCAAAAGATATGGTTGTTGTAACGAATAACACACCTGAATTTGAAAGAGTAGATGGATTGCATGTTGAAAACTGGGCAGTAAAAAAATTCTGAAGAATTAGTATGTGATCCATGGAAATGGACAAGTTAGAATTTAAGCAAAATAATCGTTGACTATTTATGAACATTTTGATATCATTCTTATTGCTTGATTGAGATATCAAGTTGAATGATATGGAGGTTTAGCTCAGTTGGGAGAGCATCTGCCTTACAAGCAGAGGGTCAGCGGTTCGAGCCCGTTAACCTCCACGAAATAAGATCAACTAGAAATAGTTGATTTTTTTGTCTGATAGAAAAAAGAGTGAAGTTTGATTACCAATGTCATTAAGTTAAGCACTATTGATAATTGGTAATCTCTATAGACAACAGTAAAACCAGGAATAGAACTGTCTTCTATCAGATAGCTATTCCTGGTTTTTGGCTTTT
>NZ_JBQHWJ010000056.1:0-14907 GCF_052064035.1 Bulleidia sp. HCP3S3_C9
ATAATTCAGCACATTGATGCAAGAAATATCCGTAATCTATTGGCTTATATCAAAATATGTACTTAAAAAATAGCTTATTTAAGCTAAAAAACATTTGACTTATTAGGGAGGTATTATATGTTTCTTTATATTCTTTTATTATCTTTACTGACTGCTAGTTTTCTATCAGTTACATATTTTATTCTGACATTGTTATTTGGTGTAGTATGGTATGTGTTATATGCATTTGGTGCATATCGACTGTTTCAAAAAGCAGGTATTACTGGATGGCTTGCATGGATTCCTATTGTTAATGAATATTTCACATATAAGATTGCATGGAATTCAGAAGCATTCATTATAGAAGCATTCAGTAACTTTATTGCAGGTTTTAGAAACAGCAATGGAAATAAAACATTTATCGCAATTCTTTTCTCATTTGTTACTTTAGTCATTAATTTTATCTTTTCTCAAAAGCTTGCTAAAGCATTTGGAAAAAGTCAATTGTTTGGTCTAGGATTATTCTTCTTTCAGCCAGTCTTTATTATGCTTCTAGGCTATGGAGATGCTGAATACTATGGACAACAGTAATTTAAAAGCTACTCACTTCAATTTGTGAGTAGCTTTCCTTTTTATAAATTTTTATTTTTTTCGTGGCAGATTGAAACAAAAGGACAAAGTCCACATTTAGGACTGCGCGCATGACATAAGTATCTTCCAAAAAATATCATCTGATGATGTGTTTTGATCCATCTTTCTTTTGGAATTTTCCTTTTCAATTTTCTTTCAATCGTATTCACATCATCTTTCTGATATACAAGACCAAGCCTTTTTGATACACGTGTTACATGTGTATCTACTGCGAGGGAGGGAATACCATAACATTCTGACAAAATCACATTGGCACATTTTCTTCCAACACCACTCAATGTCAAAAGATCATCCATCGTATCAGGAACAATACCACCATAATTTTCAACAACACCTTTGGCAAAATTCACAATCGAACGTGCTTTATTGTGATACAAGCCTAATCTAGAAATACATTGTTCCACATCTTTGAGTTCAGCATTTGCTAAAGATTCTACTGTCGGATATTTTTCAAACAGTTTTGGTGTTACCTGATTTACAGAAGCATCTGTTGTCTGTGCCGAAAGAATAACCGCAATTGCCATTTCATAGGCATTGGCATGATTCAGTTCACAATGTGCATCAGGATACATTCTATCTAAATGAGATAAAATCTCATCAACACTCATTCTTTCCATTAATATGTACCTTCATCAATCTGCTTCAATGTTAAACCTTTATTTTTCCAATCCTGCAATATCTTATCAATATAGGAAAAAGAAAGTTTCTGATACGCACTTGCTTCCCGCAATGCATAAAAAATCATCTTTTTATCTGTTGTCCGATTCCATTCAGCAATCTTCTGCATTTCTTTTTGAGATAATGTTCTTCCCATTTCACTTTCAAATAAATCAAACAAAGAAGAATCCATAATTTTTTCATCACGCGCAACATCCGTTTCAAACAATCCATTTAAAACAAAACGAATATCACCATTATTTGCAGCTTTAATTTCTAAATATTTTTTCGCACAAAGTAAAGAAAGTACTTCATTCATTTCTTCATTTGTTAAGTTTGTTCTCTTCGCAAGATCTTCAATTGTTGTTTTCAGATGATGCTCATTCATAAAGTCAATCATAAGAATGACAATGGCTTCTTTTGCATCCAAAGACAAAAGATTTAGATTGTCCAGAATCCAATCTCTATGATTCACATAATTCATTTCATACCACTTCATACATAACCTCAGTTTTTTAATTATAGATATGTTTTTTCAATTGTTCAAGAATTGATATACATGGTAAAATGCTAGTATGTTGAAAAAAGTATTATTTACATTCTTAACACTGCTTGTAATTTATTCTAGCTGCGTCATTGCATATCGCATCTTTGAGCCAAGAGATAATTACGCTATAGATCAAACAACATCATATGTTGCATATGACTCTTTAAAGCCATATATCGAAAACAGCCCACAGAATACGCATTATCTCTTCTTTTACAGTTCTATCAACAACAACTCTGTCTATTTAAAAGATACGATTTTTTCTCAAGTGGAACAAAATACAGGAAAATCTCTATCTTCATTATTTGAATTTGTAGATATCACAGAAATTGATCGTAATCTGGAAACAAAGAAATTAAGTGATGACTGGCAAGTCAGTGCCTTCCCTGCACTTGTAGCAGTAACAAAAGAAGATGATGGTACATTAACCATTAAAAACAAACTAGAGTGGACAAATGATTCTCCATTAACTGCACAGTCTGTAGAAGACTGGCTGATTCTAAATGATCTATACAAAAAATAAAAACCGTATTTTAGATAGATACGGTTTGTTTTGATTCATGTGATACTTGAGGAAGATCAGCCCAAAGACTTTCTAAACGATATGTCTGTCGTGCTTCTTCTGTAAAGATATGTACAACAACTTCATTACAGTCTAATAAGATCCATGTACTTTCTCTTTCCCCTTCTCTCATACGTGTTGTATATCCATGCTTCTCTGCTTCCTGCTCAACAAATTCCGCAAGTGAAGAAGCGTGTCTGACGTTTCTAGCTGTACATACAACAAAGTAGTCTGTAAATGGTGTTACGTTTCTCATATCAATAGAAACGATATCTTCTGCCTGTTTTTCATCAAGCGTATTCACAATAATATCTAATAATTCAGACATTTTTTCCCTCCGTTTTTAAAATATATGCTTTTGCTTTCTGAAGCACATAACGTGCTCCTTTCTGTAAGCTGATCCTGGATACTTCCCATTCTTTTGATGCATCATATCCTCGCAATGGCTCAATCTTATCCGCAATGTATAAAATTGCATCATAATCACTTTTGCCATCTCCTAACGTATGATGCCAGATTGCATTCAGTGTTTGATGATCATGCAAACACAGATACTTCTGAATAAAGAATGGTGCTGTAAAACTATGCCATACTTTTGGATCATATTGCAAACCTTCAGGATAATAGATAGCTAATAGTTCTTTTCCTTTTTCATCATCCCATTTTTTTGTAATATCATGCAGTAATCCCATTCGATATGCACTCTCTGCATCTAAATGATGCATTTTCGCAAGCTGATATGCCGTTTTGGCAACTGAAACAGAATGTTCATACCGACGTGGTTTACAAAGTGCATTTGCAATATTCTCATAGTAATATCCATTTTGATGAATCAAAGCTTTACTGCCGCGTGCACATAAATAGAAACATCCATTTCTTGCCTGTTCTTCTTCATTTTTCAAAGAGACAGGAATTTCTTCACCACAGATATTACCAGTATACAAATGGATATGACGATATGGCCGAATACATCTTTCAACAAGTTTGAGACGCTTTTGATATGGCAATACACCATCCTGGTCCACACGAATGAATACATCTTTTATACCATTCACTTTTCGATACTGAAGACAATATTCTAATTCCTTCTGTGTAATAGGATCAAACGTACAATGTAAGATTCTCATGGCAGTACAATCTTAGGATTTCTAGAAGGACGATACAGTACAATCGTTCTTCCAATGATCTGCACAAGTTCACTGTCTGTTAATCTAGCAAGATCAAACGCTGTTTCTTCAATATCCACTGGACTGTTTTTTAGTACAGAAATTTTTACAAGCTCTCTTGCTTCGATGGCGTGATCTACCTGTTCAATCAGGTTATCACTCAATGCATCTTTTCCAATTTGAAAAATTGTCTTATCGCATGATGCTAAACCACGTAAATATCTTTTCTGCTTTCCACTTAACATTTATAACATAGCCTTTCTAAACGTCACATTAACGTTTTCTGGAACATAGACTGTAATTGTAGACATTTGACCATGTACACATGCCCATCCTAATCCATCAATTACGATATCCATTTTATCCATTTCTTTACGAATCGTATACTTTTTAAATTGATTTGTCACAGGAACAGGTTGAAATAATGTTCCGTAATGCTTCTTCCATAATGCATCTGCACCAGATACTTTTCCTCTATGGATCTTCAAACTGTCACTCATATAGAACACACAGGAAGCATGGTCACATTTCATTAGATCTAAGCGAACAAGTCCACCAATCGCAAAAGACTGATCATAACGCAACTGGTATACCTGTGGTTTCAATGTTCTTGCGGGAAGGATTTCTTTTAATTCATCTTCTTTGACTTCCATCAAAATACTATGAGAAATTTCAATACCAGGTGTATCGACATAAGGTACACCATCAATTTCTAATTCATTAAAGTCTAATGTTGTACCAGGGTATCTAGACATTGTTAATGTATTTTCACCTAATAAATTATTTAACAATGTACTCTTTCCAGAGTTTGCTTTTCCCATGACGATGACTTCACGATTCTTGCGATAGAGCTGTACTGCCTGTTTCACTTCTTCCACGCCCATTCTTTCAAGCTTGCTGGTTAAAATCAAAGACTTGATAGAAATACCATTTTCTTTCAATCTAGAAAATACAAATCGTGCAATTTTTTCTTCTGACAATGTATCTGGAAGAATATCACGCTTTGTACAAACCATAATAATATCTTTTCCAATCAGATGACGATTCAAACCAGGAATAATACCTGCTTCAAAATCAAACAAGTCAACGACCCAAAGAATCAAAGCATCACTCTGACTGATACGATCCATAACAACATCAGGATCAATTCCCTTTCGCATAGAAATCATTAAATCATCATAATGAATCAGTCGAAAGCATCTTTGACAATAATCACTGTTTTCTTTTGGTGTATATCCAGGAGCATTTTGATCTTTACTCTGCAGGATTGCACCACAACCTTTACATTTCTTCATACATTTCCTCAAAATAACGTTATTTTTTCAATATCTTCATGTACTTCTTCATCTTCAGCATTTTCTGGAATATCAATAATACGACATTCTTCAATGTTCATTAACATGCTCCATTCACTTTCCATTGTTACTGGAGAAGAGAAACCAGTTTCTCTTGTTTTAAATGGAACATCAGAAACATGGATTTCATGATTCTGGCTATCCATAAATACAAGATTATCACCAGGCGTAACACCCTTGACATAACGCAGAATAGAAGGATTGGTCTTAAGCTTTTTACAGATCAGATTTCCCTTCATTGGACGGTTGCCTTCTACAACTTCTTCCATATGGACACGTTTGCATGCACCTGTAGAAGTGACATAAAGAAGTGCTGGTGTATCTGCATTGATTGCACATCCATAGGCAAGTGCATCATCTTTTGATGTATTCAATGCTTTTACACCCTTACTCTTAACACCTGTAGATGGAAGCTGATCCATAGCAAACTGATATGAATATCCTTCCTTAGATACAACAACAATCTTCTGATCATGATATGCAATAAATGCATTGAGCATTTCAGCATTCTTTGCAATATTCATCGCTGTCATAACCTTTGAATTACGATCTACCTTCCATGCAGATACTGGTGTTTTCTTAATTTGACCATTACTGGATAATGTAACGATCCATGCATATGTATTAAAGTCTTTGATCACAATTGCATTGATGATCTTATCATCCCCATCAATACGAATCACACTATTCAAGTGCACACCCATATCTTTCCATTTGGCTTCCTGGATCTGCCATACTGGAAGAGATGCATAGTTTCCTTTCGATGTGAAAAGCAGCAATGTATCTAACGTATCACATTCCAATGTTCCAATCAGTACATCTCCATTCTTTAAACCTGTTGATGTATCACTGCTTGCATTATAGGAACGTAAAGAAACACGTTTCACATAGCCATCTCTACTGCATGTAACCACAACTCTTTCACTTGTAACCATTGCAGCTTTATCAATGACAATATCCTGTACTTCTTTTTCAATCTTTGTTCTACGAGCATCTCCATATTCATTTTTCACTGCACGTAATTCTTTAATAATAACAGATTTCAGAACATTCTCATTTTCAATGATTGCCTTTGTTTCTTCAATTCGATTCACAAGCTCTGCAAACTCATTTCTTAAAATCTGAATATCTGTATTACTCAAGCGATATAGACGCATAGAAACAATTGCTTCTGCCTGTGGTTCATCAAAACCAAATTCATTCATCAGATTCTTTTTAGAATCCGCTTTATCTTTAGAAGCACGAATGATACGAATGACTTCATCTAAAATAGAAACAGCTTTCATCAGTCCCTCAATAATATGCGTTCTTTTTTCCATCTTATCAAGTTCATAGCGACTTCTTTTCAAAACAACTTCTTTTCTGAATGCGATAAATGCATCCAGTAAGCCACATAAACCAACCTGTACCGGTCGTTTATCAATGATCGTTACATTGTTGTAGTTATAGTAGATCTGAAGATCTGTATTCTTGTAGAAATAATTCAAGATCAGATTCGCATCTGCTTCTTTTTTTACATCTACAACGATTCTCATACCATTACGGTCTGATTCATCTCTTACATCCAAAACACCATCAATATCTTTGGATAAACGAATCTCATCCATTTTCTTGACAAGCTGTCCTTTAATCACTTCGTAAGGGATTTCTGTAATAATGATCTGCTGGTTTGTACGTGTCTGTTCAATTTCACACTTCGCGCGCACAACAACTCTGCCTTTTCCTGTTTCAAAGGCATCATGAATTCCTTTTGCACCTTGTACAATACCACCAGTTGGAAAGTCAGGTCCAGGAATAATTTCCATCAAATCTTCTAAAGAACATTCTGGATTCTGAATACGATAAATTGTCGCATCCACTGTTTCATTCATATTATGTGGAGGCATATTTGTAGCGTAGCCTGCCGCAATTCCCGTTGCACCATTGACGAGCATGACTGGAAAAGGCACAGGCAATACTGTTGGTTCATTTTCCGTATCATCAAAGTTTGGGGCCATTTCTACGGTATCTTTATCAAGATCATCTTCCATGACTTCAGTCACTTTAGCAAGTCTAGCTTCCGTATAACGCATTGCTGCTGCTGGATCATCATCAATAGAACCGTTATTGCCATGCACATCAATCAAAGGTAATCTAACCTTCCAGTCTTGAGACATACGAATCAATGCGTCATATACAGAAGTATCTCCATGTGGATGATAATTACCAATAACAAGACCAACTGTCTTTGCAGATTTACGATATGGATGATCCCATGTATTTCCATCATGGTACATTGCATACAAGATTCTTCTCTGTACAGGTTTTAAACCATCTCTGGCATCTGGCAATGCACGTTCTTGAATAATATACTTTGCATAGCGAGAAAAGCCATTTCCCATGATATCTTCAAGATGTTCCGGGATATACCGTGTTTTATCTTCAATTTGTTTTTTCTTTACCACTATTTATCCCTCCAGTTTGTAATCATCTTCCAATGTGAATGAGATATTATCTTCAATCCACTTTCTTCTTCTTTCAGCTTTATCGCCCATTAATGTAGAAACTCTACGTTCCGCAACAACACCATCTTCAATTGTTACCTGAATCAAAGCACGATGTTCTGGATCCATTGTTGTATCCCAAAGCTGTGCTGCATTCATTTCACCAAGACCTTTATATCTCTGTATCTCACACTTGCCATATTTCTTTTTCAATTCAGCAAGTTCATCCGTTGAATAACAATATTCAACATTCTTTCCCTTCTGTACACGAAATAAAGGCGGTAAAGCAATATATACCATTCCATGTTCCAGCAATGGACGCATATAGCGATAGAAGAATGTTAATAATAAAATCTGAATATGACTTCCATCATCATCTGCATCGGTCATGATAATAACTTTATTATAGTTAGAATCTTCATAGTCAAAGTCTGGACCAACACCAGCACCAATTGTATAAATCAATGTATTTAATTCTTCGTTCTTTTCAATATCACCCAAAGAACATTTTTCTGTATTTAATACTTTTCCACGCAAAGGCAAGATTGCCTGATAAATAGAATCTCTGCCCTGTTTTGCAGAACCGCCGGCAGAATCACCTTCGACTAAGAATAATTCCTTGATACGCGCATCTTTACTTCTTGCAGGTGCAAGCTTGCCACTCAACACTCTTTCGCCTTTTCCAACTTTCTTTCCACGTCTAGCTTCTTCTCTCGCTTTTCTAGCCGCAAGACGCGCAAGCATTGCCTTCTGCATTTTACGAATCAGTAAATCTGATTGTGTTTTGTTTTCTGTCAGCCAGTATGTCAACTGATCACTGACAACCTGTTCCACTGCTGGCTTTGCCTGTGGAGAACCTAATTTTCCTTTTGTCTGTCCTTCAAACTGCAATAATTCTTCTGGTACAGAAACAGAAAGAATTGTCGTTAAACCTTCTCTAACATCATTTCCTTCCAGGTTTTTATCTTTTTCTTTTAAAAGACCAGTCTTTCTAGCATAGTCATTGATTACTTTTGTGAAGGCACCTTTGAAGCCAACTTCATGTGTACCGCCATCACTTGTACGAACAAGGTTAACAAAAGAATATGTGTTTTCCTGATAGTCATCCGTATATTGAAAAGCAACTTCAACATGAATTCCTAATGCATCACCAGAAAACTTCACTGGCTGCATTAATGGTGTACGATCTTCATTCAGATAGTTTACAAATTCAGTAATACCATCTTCATAGAGATACTTTTCTTCCACTGGATTTTTCGAACGCTGATCAATCACCACAAATTCAATGCCACTCAATAAAAAAGCTTCTTCCCTTGCTCTTTCACACACCGCATCAAATTTAAAATCTGTTGTCTGAAAAATAGAAGGATCTGGTTTAAAACGAACCGTAGATCCTGTTTTATTTGTCTTTCCTAAATGTTCCAGCTTGCTGACTTTTGATCCACCATCTTTAAAAGACATGCGAACAAGCTGTCCATCATGTGCAACTTCAACCGTCAACCATTCACTCAATGCATTTACAACAGAAGCACCAACACCATGTAAACCACCTGCAGTCTTATAGCCACCTTGTGAAGTAAACTTGCCACCAGCATGCAATACAGTAAAAATAACTTCCAGTGTATTTTTACCAGACGAGTGTTTACCTATTGGCATACCTCTACCCTGATCACTGACGGATACACTGCCATCATTTTCTAAAATAATTGTAATCTTTTTACCGAAGCCGTTAATTGCTTCATCAACCGCATTATCTACAATTTCCCAGATCATATGGTGCAGACCATGAGAATCTGTAGAACCAATATACATACCTGGACGTTTTCTAACTGGCTCCAGTCCTTCTAAGATTTGAATACTGCTGTCATCGTATTGAATTGCCATGATTTCTCCTTTTCCTTCAGCTAATCATTATAACAAAAATATTGTCCAAGTAAAAATATCACAATTCCATCATCGTCAAAAATAGTTAATATGGTAAAATATTTAGGCACGGAGGTTTAAAGTGTATGAAAATTTTATTAGCTATTTTATTTTCCTATCTATTTGGATCTATTCCATGGGGTCTTGTCATAGGAAAAGTGTTTTTCCATAAAGATATTCGAAAAGAAGGCAGTGGAAATGCTGGTGGTACAAATGCAGGAAGAGTTCTTGGAAAGCCAATTGGTGTTCTCGTCATTGCATTAGATGCATTAAAGGGATTGATTTCTATGACACTCGCCCATTTCATCGCTCCTGGAAGTGAAATTTATGCGGGTGTTGCGTGCTGTATTGGTCACTGCTTTCCATGTTTTGCACAATTCAAAGGTGGAAAAGCAGTCGCTACAACATATGGCTTCTTCCTGGGCATTACATTATTTGTAACAAATAACTGGATCATCACATTTGCTTTACCTGTCATCACATTCTTTGTATTACTTTTCTTTACAAGAATGGTTTCCTTTTCAAGCATGAGTGCAATTGCACTCACAGGTATTGTTTCTTTATTTGCTTATTTCAATGGGTCTATCACAGAACTATCTGTTCCCGTCACAATTCTTCTGCTTAGTGCATTTGTTATCTATCGTCACAAGGCAAACATTAAACGTATTATTGAAGGAAAAGAAAGCCGCATCCAGTGGATGGGAAAAGCACCATGGGAAAAGTAGAAACAATTCAGTTAAAAATGCCATCGTTCTCGCAATCTCCTAGAAAAGTCTGGATCTATCTTCCAAACAGCTATGACGAAACAAAAAAACATTATGACGTTCTATACATGTTCGATGGACATAATCTATTCTTTGATGAAACAGCGACATATGGAAAATGCTGGGGCATGAAAAAATATCTGGATGAAAATAACAGCGAACTTGTTGTTGTGGGAGTCGACTGTAACCATACAGGAAATCGAAGACTTGCAGAATACTGCCCGTTCAAACCAGAAACAACACATTTAGAGTCCCTTCCTTCTGTTCGTCCTGCAGGAAAAAAGACTGCGGAATGGTTTGTGAATGTATTAAAACCAGAAATCGAAAAAAGATATCGTGTATTTACAGATCGAAAACATATTGGAATTGGTGGAAGCTCTATGGGTGGACTCATGAGTGAATACATGATTGCACAATACAACAATGTGTATTCCAAAGCTGCATGTGTTTCCCCTTCAACACATTTCTGTTATGAAGATCTAAAAAAGCTGATTGAAAATACAACATTCCACAAAGATACAAAGATCTACATTGATCAAGGATCCCAGGAAGTACATGGAAAAAGATTATTCATTGACGCTGTAGAAATGATGTTGAATATCAACCATCTCTACAGTGAACAAGGATGTCTTACATATCCTCATTTAACACCTGGTGGACATCATACAGAAAGTGACTGGGAAAAAGTTGTTCCTGTCTTCCTGAATTATTTATTTCCAAATATAAACAAACACACAAAGTAAACTACCTTGTGTGTTTTATTTTTCTGCATCTAATGATTGTATTGCGTGCATCGCATCTTTTGCATTCTGATATACAAATGCATGGATTCCAAATGTATTTGATGCATCTACATTTTCTTTTGTATCATCAAAGAATACACATTCCTCTTTCTTTAAGTCATATGTATCAATAAGATATTGAAAAATTCGTTCCTCTGGCTTTATCATTTGAATTCTTCCACTGATAACTTTTCCATCAAACAGACCAAATACTTCTTTGTATCGCTTTTCTGTATATGCAAATGCTTCTACACCATAATTAGAAAGAATATAACAATGATACCCTTTCTCTTTTAAATCCAGTAAAAACTGTCTGCCTTCTTCCAGAATTTCAAACATATCTTCCCATCCAGGGTGAAAAAACATTTTGATTTCTTTCTGCAGTGATGGATACTTTTCTAGATATAAATCTAACGTTTCACTGACACCCTGATATACTCCTTTATCAACCTCCTGCCATAAAGTATCAAGGAATATTGCAGAATATAAAGCGTCTTCTTTTTCTTTACTTAACCCCAGTTGATGGATTGCTTCTTTCGGCTGAAAACGAATCAGCACACCACCAAGATCAAAAATAACATTCTTAATCATGCTTGTAGTAATTGATAAGACACCCGTCTTCCAGAATTTCAATTTCATCTCTAGTTAATGCACCACAGGATACTTCAATCATTGTAACTGCATCCTTATGCACAACATAGGCTTTCATTGGTGTATTCGATTCCAGACCTTCTTTTACATTCTTTACAAGAACCCAGCTGCCTTTTTCAAGTAACGCATCATCTGTTGTTAGAAATGGAAGCATGCCCCAGTTAATGCAATTGGAACGATATCTCTTTGTCGCATATTCATGGGCAAAGTTTGCACCAGCACCCAATACTCTTTGACAGCTTGCAGCCTGTTCACGTGCAGAACCATCCCCTGGCTTATATGCATAGATGGAAGAAGCAATGTTTGTATCTGGATCTACTGTAATGCCACTGTTTTCAAGCAATGCATATACATACTTTACTTCTTCATTTTCCCAATCCATTTCTTTCACTTTCTTTGCTTCATTTACATAGTCAGGATCTCTTCTAGATAATGTAAATTCAGCTAAACGCAATGGGTTGGAACGATAAGAAGAAGTTTCTCCAGAAGGAATCAATTCATCTGTTGTCGTGACTGGATCATCAATATGAGAAACGATCTTTAAAAGAATATCACTGCTTAAAGATGGCTGCTCTGGCCAGTCTTTAATATTTGGTCCAAAGTGTAATGGATAGTCAGGATCTTCTTTTCCATAGCCATTAAATACTCTTTTTTCATATAAAGAAGCATCAAACGGACACATATAATCTTTCTCATCTTCATGACAGATATCACTTGCGGCTGTTAAAACGCCTTGATTTCTACTCGTTGCCGCAATGCTTCTAGCATCCATCAGGCATACAGAAGCAATCTGTCCTTCATTTGGCTTACTGCCTTCTCGATTAGGAAAATTACGTGTTGTATGACGGATAGATAGTTCATTGTTCGCTGGTGTATCACCTGCCCCAAAGCAAGGACCACAGAACGCTTCTCTAAATATTGCTCCAGTAGAAACCAAAGAAGCAACTGTACCATTTTCAACAAGTGCTTTATAGACTGGCATAGAATCAGGATAAATGGAAAGTCTAAATTCACCATTGCCACAATCTCCATCATTCAAGATTGCACTTGCTGCCATGATATTGCCATATGTTCCACCAGAACATCCCGCAATGACACCTTGATTCACAATCACTGTTCCATCTTCTTTCACCTTAGAAACAAGGTCCATGTTTTTATGCGCCAGCTGCGCATTGGCATGATCTTCTGCTTCTTTTAAGTATTTCTTTGGATCTTTTTTAAATGTGTTGATTGGAAGTGCTAATGAAGGATGCATTGGTAAAGCAATCATACATTCCACTTCACCTAGATCAAGATCAATACAGCGATCATAATATGTTCCATCATTGACTTTCAGACAACGATACGCATCTTTTCTACCATGTTGGTTAAAGTACTGTTCCGTCTTTTCATCCGTTTCCCAGATACTGCTTAAACATGTTGTTTCAGTTGTCATGACATCAATTGCATTACGGTATTCCTGAGACAAACCATGAATTCCTTCTCCCGCAAATTCCATGATACGATTCTTCACAAATCCATTCGCATATGTTTCTTTACATAACGCAAGTGCAATATCATGCGGGCCAACACCAGGTTTCACTTTCCCATGAACATAGACAAGAACAACTTCAGGACGTGCTACATCATATGTTTTTTCAAGAAGCTGTTTGGCAAGTTCACCACCACCTTCTCCAATACCCATTGTTCCTAAAGCGCCATATCGCGTATGAGAGTCTGATCCAAGGATCATTCTTCCACATCCACTCATCATTTCGCGATTGTAGGAATGAATAACAGCCATATTTGGCGGTACATAAATACCACCATACTTATGTGCTGCACTCAATGCAAACTGATGATCATCTTCATTGATTGTTCCTCCAACTGCACAAAGTGTATTATGACAGTTTGTTAATACATAAGGTACTGGAAACTTCTTTAAGCCAGAAGCTCTCGCTGTTTGAATAATACCAACATATGTAATATCGTGAGAAGTCAAAGAATCAAAATGAATATGAAGAATATCATCATCTGTATGTGTATCATGTGCATCCATGATCTGATATGCCAATGTTTTTTTCTTTCCTTCTTCTTTGGAACATGCACTGTTTTCTACATATGTCCCATTTTCAAAGAATACACCATGATCAATTAATTTCATTTTCTATCACCCTGCATACTTCTTCTGTAAATGCCTTGCATCCTTCATTTCCACCAATATCCTGCGTTGTATGCTTTCCTTCTTCAATAACCGCGTAGATTGCTTTTTCAAGAACTTCTGCTTTGTCTTTCATATCATGATCTTTTAAAAGCATACAGAAAGAAAGCAGTAAAGCTGTTGGATTTGCCTTATCTTTTCCCGCAATATCGGGTGCAGAACCATGTACTGCTTCATAGATAACAACATCTTCACCAATATTAGCACTTGGTGCAAATCCAAGTCCACCAACAAGTCCCGCACAAAGATCAGAAATAATATCACCATACAGATTTTCTGATACAAGTACATCAAACTGTGCTGGATCTGTAACAAGCTTCATGCATAACGCATCAACAATGACAGAATCACTTTCAATTTCAGGATAGTCTTTCGCAACATTCTTAAAACTTTCTAGAAATAATCCATCACAAAGCTTCATGATATTTGCCTTATGTACTGCAGTTACTTTCTTACGATGATGCTTTCTTGCATATTCAAAAGCAAAGCGTGCAATTCTTTCACTTGCTGAACGCGTAATGAGTTTAATTCCATGTGCAGTATTCGCATCATACATATATTCAATTCCTTTATAGAGATCTTCAGTATTTTCTCTAACAATGACAAGATCAACATCTTCATATCTGCTCTTTACACCAGTAATGGAATGTACAGGCCTAAGATTTGCATATGTAGAAAAACGCTGACGCAGCTGAACATTAATAGAACGGAATCCCGTACCAATCGGTGTCGCTGTAGGACCTTTTAGTGCAATCCCAGTATTCTGGATTGCATCCATTAAGTCATCGTCAAACAGCTTGCCACTCTTTTCATAGTATTCTGCACCAGCAGAATGTGTTTCCCATTCAATATTTGTCTTTAAAACTCCAGATACTTTTTTAACACTTTCAGAGATTTCTTTACCAATACCATCTCCAGGAATCAATACAACTTTCATTCTCTTCACCTCATGTATTCCATTTTACAACAATTCCCATAAATTACTTTCATAATTTTCATACTTGTAGGCTATATTAGCAAAATGGTGAACATATTTTAATATTGTACGAATATATGGACAGTAACAATGATCCAGTAGCATTATAATGTCATCACATTCAAGGAGATGACATTATGAAAGATACTGAAATCATTAACTTTTACAACAATCTAGATCAATATGCAAAGGATAAAATCGATAGACAGTT
>NZ_JBQHWJ010000057.1:0-14706 GCF_052064035.1 Bulleidia sp. HCP3S3_C9
TCTAAGATAGTTGTGATTTTAATACAAATGTAGCGCCGTATACGGAACCGTACGTACGGTGCAATGAGAGGGTCGAAGTAAATTATTTAATTTACTTCACTCTACTCTATTTTTCACATAAAATTCAGAGTGTTTATCTGTGCATACATTGAAAGATCTACAAAACATCGGTAGAATGTTTCATGAGGTGAAAAAATGAAAAAGATTTTTTTAACATTATTATGTATGGGAATATTGTTGAGTGGCTGTTCTCAAGCAAATCCTTCAACATCAACAAGCACCAAACAAACGGATGGTTCAGAAAACAGTGATGTTGTTCTGACAGATATTTATGATAATCTTCCAGATGAAAATGCTTTTGACATTATGAAGAAAGAGGATTTGAAATCATTTATTGAACATGGTACAGGAATTCTTTACTTTAGTTTTCCTGAGTGTCCTTGGTGTCAGGCATATATTCCAATGCTGAATGAAGTGTTAGAAAATTCTGAAATGCGTGCCAACTATTATAATGCACGGAATGATAAGCAAAATGATCGATCTTTCTATGATGAAATTGCACAGTTATTGATTGATCATAACAAGAGTGATGATCCAGACATTGTCTTATATGATAATGATGGTAAACCATTGATCCATGTACCTTTGGTCGTCTTCATAAAAAACGGTGAAATTATTTCGTGGAACGGTGAGTCCAATACGAATGATACAGATGTAATTTCAGTCAAGGATTATTGGACAAGTGAAAAAGTTAACGCGTTAAAAGATACGTTGACAAAAGATGCACTTGTGATTAAACAGGCACAGGAAGAGAATGCAGCAAAGGGTTGTGATAACGGCTGTTCCTATGGCTCTTAACATTGCATAGGATGAAAAGCAGTGTTATAATTTCTAAGCGCACGAAAGGAGCTATTCATGCTTGATGCAATTTTAATGATTGTATCTGCTCTAATGATTATCTTATC
Organism: Bulleidia sp. HCP3S3_C9; assembly: GCF_052064035.1. NCBI lineage: Bacteria > Bacillati > Bacillota > Erysipelotrichia > Erysipelotrichales > Erysipelotrichaceae > Bulleidia > Bulleidia sp. HCP3S3_C9. Next base: position 966 of record NZ_JBQHWJ010000057.1, read on the forward strand.
ATTATTGCAGAGTGGTAAAACAGATGGTATGTCAGGTGCATTCACTGGTAATGGTGGATTGAACTTATTTGCAAATGTAAAAGAAAGAGGAAGTGAAAAAGTGATTTCTAATTTTACTTTAGTATTAGGAATTATCTTCTTTGCATTAGTAATTATTATTCGTCTTGTTTAAAAAGTGCCGGTTTTCAGCCGGCTTTTATTTTAAGTGAAATATATGGAAGAATTAAAAGAAAAAATATTAAAGTATGTTGATGAACATCCAAAAGGAAAAAGAAAAATTACGGATATCGCAGATTCTTTTATGATGCATTCAGATGAAGAAATCAGTGCATTAAGTAATGCATTGGATGATTTGGTCAATGAATGGCAGTTGTTTAAATCTGAAGGTGGGCAATATCAAAATAGAGAACAGGCTGGAATTGTTGAAGGGAAAATTTCTATCAACAAAGCAGGGATGGGCTTTATTGATCTGGAAGATAGAGATTCTATCCGTGTGGATGCAAAGAGCCAGAAATCTGCATTGCATGGAGATACTGTTCTTGTAAAGTGTTTTCCTTGGCAAACGTATGGAGAAGTTGTTAAAGTTATTAAACGTTCTAGAGAACATATCATTGGTACATACCTTCAAAAGAGTCGTGGATTGGTATTTGTTCCTGATGATGAAAAACTCCAACAACAGACAATTAAAGTATTAAAGAATGATTCTTTTACTCCAATTGATGGAATGAAAGTAATTTGTAATATTGTCAGCTATGGAAAAGTTATGGCTGTTGAAGTTGTGAAGAAGATTGGATATAAAGATGATCCAGGTGTGGATATTCTTTCTGTACTTCTTGATCATGATATTCAACCAGAGTTTCCTGAAGAAGTAATGGCGGAAGTTCGTAATATTCCACAAACAGTTCAGGAAGAGGAAAAAAAGAATAGAAGGGATCTTACAAATGTTGTTACAGTTACAATTGATGGGGATTCTTCTAAAGATTTTGATGATGCGGTATCGGTTTGTAGAACAGACAATGGATATAATCTGAAAGTTTCCATTGCGGATGTATCTCATTATGTCAAAGAAGGTTCTGCTTTGGATACAGAAGCATTAAAGAGAAGTTTTTCTACATATGTTACGGATCGTGTTGTTCCAATGCTTCCTCATGAATTGAGTAATGGTATCTGTTCATTAAATCCACATGTAGAAAGACTTGCATTAACATGTGATATGAATGTTGATCTTGATGGTAATATTGTGGATTATGAAGTGTATCCATCTGTGATTCGCTCTACAGAGAGAATGACATATAACAATGTTAATAAGATCTTGAATGGAAATCAGAGAGTGCAAAAAGAATATGAACATCTCGGTGATTTGTTTTTTGTGTTAAGAGATTGTGCAGATGCAATTCGTAAGCAAAGAATACATAAAGGTGCAATTGAATTTGATTCTGTAGAAAGTGAAATCATTGTAGATGTAGATGGTCATCCAACAGATGTACGTCCAAGAACAAGAGGTCATGCGGAAGAAATGATTGAGGACTGTATGATTGCGGCGAATGTTTCTGTTGCCAACTTTATGAAGTGGCAGGAAATTCCAAGTGTTTATCGTATTCATGAGGAACCTCAACAAAAGAGAATTCGTGAATTTGTACGTGTATCTGAATTGCTTGGTCATAAGCTTGTGCTTCCGAAGGGAGATATTCATCCAAATGTAATCCAAAGATACTTAGAGTCTGTAAAAAACAGTAGTGAATATCCTGTATTGAGTATGATGCTATTGCGGTGCATGTCAAAGGCAAAATATGACAATGCTTGTGTTGGACATTTTGGTCTGGCAGAAGAGGAATATTTACATTTCACATCTCCAATTCGTAGATACCCGGATTTAGCAGTACATAGAATGTTAAGGAAATACTCATTTGAAGGCTTTCTGGATCTTGAACAAAGAAAAATGGATGAAGAGAAATGCAGTGAATACGCAGAACAGGCTTCTGAAAGAGAAAAAGCTAGTACAGATGCAGAATATGCCTGTGATGATATGAAGAAAGCTGAATATATGCTGGATCATTTAAATGAAAAAGCAGAAGGTATTATTACAGGTGTTCAGGCATATGGTTTTTATGTGCAGCTTGATAATACAATCGAAGGTCTTGTGAGTGTGAATGCAATGCATGATGACTTCTATAGCTATGATCAAGATCGTATGCAACTCATTGGTAATCGTACACATCGTTGTTATCGTGTTGGTATGAAAGTTAAAGTAATGTGTATTGATGCGAATAAGATGAAAGGTGAAGTGGATTTTATGCTTGTTGGAAAGAATGGATCTACAAGTCGCAATACACCTAACCGCAAGCGTTCCACAACAAGTAGAAAACATGTTCGTAGATCAAAAGAAAGAAGGAGAAGCAATGGCAGAAAGAAACGGTAAAGAAAAAACAGTAGTATTCAATCGAAGAGCTTCTCATGATTATTTCTTAGAAGATCGATATGAATGTGGAATTCAATTGACAGGAACAGAAATTAAATCAATTCGTGCTGGTAAAGTGCAGTTTAAAGATTCTTATATCAGTATCTATAAGGGGGAAGCATGGATCAAAGGGATGCATATTTCTAACTATAGTTACGGAAATATTTTTAATGTAGATGAAGAAAGAGATCGTAAACTTTTACTTCACAAAGAAGAAATCAGAAAGATTTATGACAATATCCGTATGAAGGGATATACAGTTGTTCCTGTTAGAATGTATTTAAAAAATGGCAGAGCTAAATTGGAAATTGCTTTAGCGAAAGGTAAAAATCTCTATGATAAGCGTCAGTCTGACAAGATCAGAGATGCGAAAAGAGAGATGGAGAAAGCCTTGAAATTTCATTGATACATGCTATAGTATGCATGTATCATTCATGGGGTTGTCATGGTTTCGACAGGTTTATGTTTGATTCAGGCTGCAGTGGAGTGATGACCTAATCATCAATTAAATTTAAACGCTAACAATAACGTTAACTACGCTTTTGCCTAAGTCGTAACAATTACGCAGCATAGAACAGTCTTATGATCGGCCACTGATCATAATTCGCACCTGGTATGCCAGGACCACGTGGATAGGGTGTTTCTAATGTCTATAGGAAATGCATGAAAATGAATAGACAAATTCAACGAATGTGTGTTCACTGACTTGTTCGTTGTCTTATCTAACAGTGAACTAAACTGTAGAAGCTTGAATGTGGGACTACTCTTGGACACGGGTTCGACTCCCGTCAGCTCCACTTAATGATCACCGTAATTCCATCAGAATTACGGTGGTATTTTTTTGTGTTAAATGTGTTATATATAGTTTGAATAAAGGAGAAGTGTATGATTGCAGTAAATATTTATTATACAGGTACAAATGGTTCCGCAAGAAAGTTTGCACAGGAAATGATAGACAGTGGTACAGTACAGAAAATCAGAGAAGAACAGGGGAATATAAGATATGAATATTTCTATCCTGTAGAAGATGAAGAAACAGTTTTGTTAATTGACTGCTGGGAAAATCAGGAAGCAATTGATGTTCATCATGCTTCAGAAATGATGAATGTGATTTTGAAATTACGTGAAAAGTATGATCTTCATATGAAGGTTGATAGATTTACTTCTGATGAAATTCCACAAGAAGATCAAGGATTTATTCAGAAATGAAATATTTACAAATATGATTATTGAATGAAAATATTTTCAGAAAAAATGATTGTAAAAAGCATTGACAAAGAAAAGGGTTGCCTTTAGAATCTTAGTTACATTCAAAGAACAGAAGAGTAACCTATCTGAAACTTGAAGCGAGTCGATACAGAGTGTGAGGTCGATAAGGGAAGGGTTGGTGAAGCGCATCTGGGAGAAGTCCTTATGAAATCATAGTAAGGAACGTGATATCTGCGTTAATGATAAGAGTGATTGATGAATTAGTTTTTATCAATAACCAGTGTGGTACCGCGATTTATAGTCGTCTCTGGAATATATCCAGTGACGATTTTTGTTTATAGGGAGAAAGTTATGAAAGTCCGACGCAGAAAGAAAGTGATTCAATTTATCTAAGCAATTTAAAACAGAAAGAGGAGAAAAATTTATGAAAAATATGAATAAGGTATTAGCCGGACTTATGGCTGCAGGATTATTACTCACTACAGGTTGTGCATCCACTTCTACAAACAGTTCTTCATCAACAAGTGATTGGTATACAGGACCTGGTTATGACAAATTATATGAAGAATTAGGAAAAGCAGATGTTGATCTTTCTAAAGCTGATGGGAAGCTAAAAGATATTCTTGATAAAGGTCAAATTGTGTTGGCAACTTCTCCTGACTATCCACCTAGTGAATTTGTGGATGATCAAGGAAATGTTAAAGGATCAGATATTATGCTTGCACAATATATCGCAAACAGTCTTGGCGTAGATCTGAAGGTTGAAACAATGGATTTCAATGCAGTATTAACAGCTGTTGATACAGGAAAAGTTGACATTGGTATTTCTGGTTTTGGATACAAAGCAGATAGAGCTGAACAGTTTGAACTCTCTCATGGTTACCAGTCATCTTCAGCGGCTGCACATCATACATTACTTGTTCCTGCTGAAAAAGCAGATGAATATAAATCACTTGCTGATTTTTCTGGAAAGAAAATCGACACTCAGGCAAACTCTTTACAGGAAATGTATGTAACAGATCAGATTCCAGATGCAGATTTACAGAAAGTCGCTACATTGGACCAGGCAATTCTTGAACTTCAGACTGGTAAGATCGATGCGATTGCATTAGACAGTACAACTGCTAAGAACTATGCGGAAACAAGTGATGGAATGTTTGTCAGTGTTTATGAAAAGAATGGTGTTGAATTTGATTTAAGTCAATATGCTGATGAATCTGGTAACGTTGTTGCAGTCAAGAAAGGTGAAACTTCTTTGATTGATGCAGTGAACCAGGTGATTGATTCATTAGCAACAAGTGGAAAATACGAATCCAATTTATATACAGATATGTACTATGCCGCATGTGATGCAGCTGGTGTATCTCCAAATGAAGAATAAGAGGGAAAAATGAATAAGGGAATTATTGAAGTCTGGTGTGCTTACTATCCAATATTTTTAAAGGGTGCGATTGGTACTCTGGAATACGCAGCAATTGCGGTTATCTTTGGTTCAATCGTTGGTACTTTGATTGCAATTTTGCATTTATCTAAAAACAAAGTCATTGGTGCAATTGCAAATGTCTATGTCACGGTTTTAAGAGGAACACCTTTACTTGTACAGATGTATATCGCGTATTTCTTCTTGCCAATTGCTTTACCAGCATTGAACTTTATCACAAAGGAACAGTGGGTTGTCATCTCATTGATCTTGAACTCTAGTGCATACGTATCTGAAATCATTAGAGGTGGTATCTTATCTGTTGATCCAGGCCAGATGGAAGCAGCCAGATCTTTAGGTATGAGTGCTAAAAACTGTATGATCAAGATTATTCTTCCACAGGCAGTGAAAGCGATTCTTCCATCTTTAGCTGGTGAATATATTTCCATGATCAAGGAAACATCCTTAGCTGGTACATTTATGATGTATGAATTAATGTATACAAGAGTATTACTTGCAAATAAATTCTTAACATGGCAGCCATTGTTTATCATTGCAGGTATGTATTTAGTTATGACAACTGTATTAACGTGGTTGTCAGGATTATTAGAAAAGAGGTTGGCTGAAAGTGACTGATATGAAAAAACCATTGATCGAGACAGTCGATCTCAAGAAGAACTTTGGTTCTCTACAAGTATTAAAAGGAATTAATCAAACAATCTATCAGGGAGAAGTTGTATCTATTATTGGACCAAGTGGCGGAGGAAAGAGTACATTTCTAAGATGCTTGAATCTGCTGGAAACACCAACAAGTGGAAAGGTTATCTTTGAAGGACAAGAATTGGATGCTAAAAGTACTGATTTAGATACACATAGACAGAAGATAGGCATGGTTTTCCAGCAATTTAATGTATTCCCTCATTTAACTGTATTGAACAATATTACAATTACACCAATGCTTGAAAAGAAAGTATCGAAAGCGGATGCTGAAAAAGAAGCAATGGAGTTATTAAAACAGGTTGGGCTTGAAGAAAAAGCGAACGAATACCCACGTAAATTATCAGGTGGTCAGAAACAGCGTTTAGCAATTGTTAGAGCGATGGCTATGCATCCTGATGTGATGCTGTTTGATGAACCTACAAGTGCATTAGATCCTGAAATGGTGAAAGGTGTTTTGGAAGTTATCAAAAATTTAGCTGAAAGTGGTATGACATGTGTCATTGTTACGCATGAAATGGGTTTCGCAAAAGAAGTAAGTGATAGAGTGCTATTCATTGATGGTGGCGTCATTGCAGAAGAAGGTACACCAGATGAAGTATTCAATCATCCAAAAAATGAACGTACAAAAGAATTTTTATCCCAGGTACTATAGGAGAGCAGGTATATGAAAACAACATTTCAATATGATCATTACTATAAGTATGATGAAGTAAAAAGTAATTTAGAATATTTTGCTAATGAATATCCTGATCTTGTGAAACTGGAAGTAAATCTAGTTACAGAAGAAGGAAGAAATCAATATGCAGTTACACTTACAAATACGAAGAATGGCTCTGCAGACAGTAAACCTGCATTATATATTGATGGTAATATTCATGCAGGGGAAGTAACTTCTACAATGTGTGCAATGCATACAATTGACTATCTTGTTACAAATTATGGAACAGATGATGAAGTTACTAAACTGCTTGATGAAAAAACATTCTATGTCATTCCTCGTGTGACACCAGATGGTGCAGAAAAGTATTTATCAACACCATATTCCCTGCGTTCTGCACCACGTCCATACCTTGAAGAAAAGGGCGGCATCCAGAAAGAGGATCTTGATGGTGATGGTGTGATTCGTATGATGCGTATCAAAACACCATATGGTGCCTGGAAAATTGATCCTGCTACGGAATGCTCTATGACATTAAGAGAACCAAGTGATGTAAATGGTGATTTCTATGATATTTATCCAGAAGGTGTTTTTGAAGCAAGTGATGGGGATGAAAATCTTAAGACGAAAAAAGATGTCTGGGGACTGGATTTTAATAGAAACTTTCCATTGGGATGGTTTCCAGATTCTAGACAGCCAGGTGCTGGTAAATATCCATTGAGCAATCCTGAAAACAAGGCACTTGTTGATTTTGCTTTAGCACATAACAATATTGGCGGTGCGGCAATTGGCCATACAAGTGGCGGTATGTTGTTATATCCTCCTGGAACAAGAGCTGAAAAGTCTGCTCCAGAATTAGATATGACATGCATGAAAGCAATTGCGAAAATGGGTGAAGAAGAACTTGGATATGTTGCGATGAATATCTTTGATTCCTTCATGTCAGATCAGGAACATTATGATTCTGGTGCATTTGATGACTGGTTCTATCAATCACAAGGTGTTCCAGCATATACAATGGAATTCTGGGATGTTGCATCAAAAGCGGGTGTTCCTCATATCTGGAATGGAAAACCAGAAGATCCAGCAATAATGTTTAAACGTTTCAATGCTACGCTTGCATGGGTGAAAGAACATGCCCCACAGTATTATTCTCCTTGGAAAGTATTTAATCATCCAACATTTGGAAATGTTGAAATTGGAGGATTTGATGTGAAATTTACTGTACAGAATCCTCCTGAAAATATGCTTTGTGAAGAATGTGAACATGATACAAAGTTCAATATTCGCTTTGCTGAATCTTTGCCGGCATTAAAGGTTGAAGAAGTGACAAGTGAAAAGGTGAGTGATGGTGTTTATAAGATTTCTGCAGTTGTTGGAAACCGTGGATATCTGCCAACAAATCTTACGGAAGAGGCAAATCAGCTGCATGTGAGTAAACCAGTGACTGTCTGTGTTGAGGGATGTGAAGCTGTAAGTGGCAAGAATGAAGAAAGTATTGGGAATCTAGATGGTTTCTCTGCAACTTCTACAGGTGCATTCTATGGTGACATCACAACATATGCAAATGCGAAAGCAAAGAAGAAAGTTTCATGGATTGTAAAAGCAGAAGAAGGTTCTACAGTTACTGTGACATGTAAACAAGAAAAAGCTGGAACAGATACAAAGACAATTACGTTATAAAACTAACTGAGATTTCAGTTAGTTTTTTTTTGAGTGATATTAAAAGTTGTTGTGCTTAATTGTTTATGGATGAATGAAGCAAGAGTAATGCAGTATCGTAATCTTTTCTTCTGACATATATGGAGTAGATAGTGTTTGCTTTTCTAGGGATATATGTAGATGCTGCTTTATCCATGCCAAATATACCATATCTAGCATTGATATCATTTTCTTTGACTTGAAATTCAATGTGATTCTTTTTCAAAGCAGAAATAATTAGTGAAACCTTTGAATATTGATTTGTTTGAAATAATTTTCTTTTTGTAAATGGTAACATAAACTGACCTCATTGTTTGTTGTTTGAATATACAAATATATTATATTTAACAATCATTTTATGCATAGTAATTTGTGATAGAATATTTTCAACTAAAGGGGTTTAAAAATGAAATATCAGAAGTTAGGAAATTCAAATATTGAAGTATCTAAGGTATCTTTAGGTACTTGGGGACTTGGTGGAGGAAGTGTATGGACTGATCACAACTCTTCTTTAAAGGATACAGAATTATTACTGGATGTATGTAAAGAACAGGGTATCAACTATATTGATACAGCACCTGTTTATGGTACGGGTGAAAGTGAAATCCTTCTAGGCAAGGCTTTGAAAACACGTAGAAATGATTTTGTTTTACAGACAAAATGTTCTTTGAACTGGAGAAATGATGGTGGAAATTTCCACTATAGCAGAGATGGCTATACAGTAAATAATGATACAAGCTATGATGCAATCATCCGTGATGTAGATGATTCTTTATTGAGAATGGATACTGAGTGGATTGATTCAATCATTGTGCATTATGTATGCAAGGATTGGGATGTTTCTGAAACAGTATCAGCTTTAGAACATTTAAAGAAACAAGGTAAGATCCGTACATATGGATTATCTAATTCACAGCCATCTGATTTAGAAGAATATCAAAAGCATGGTGATGTTTCTCTTGTACAGGAATTCTTCTCTATTCTTTCACCATTTCATGGTAGAGACTATTTTCCAGTGTGTGAGAAATATAATACTGTATTTCAGGTATATGGAGTATTAGAGGAAGGATTCTTGACAGGGCCTGACTTCTTGAAAAAGAAATATCAGGCTAGTGATATTCGTTCTCGTATTCCTTGGGTACAACAACAATATAGACAGCCATTATTAAATGCTTTTGATGCGTGGAAACCTCTATGTGAAAAATACCGTTGTTCCTATGCAAATCTAGTAGAAGCATGGGCGTTGCATGAATCTGCATCATTGAATTTGCTTGTTGGTATGAGAAAAGAGAATAGTGTAAAAGATACGGTGAATGTATGCAATATTACACTAACAGATGATGAGTGTAAATTCATGGAAGACAGCGTAAAGAACATTCAGGTAGAAGTATTAGATAAGTAAAAGAAATGACGTCAATCAATGACGTCATTTTGAAATCTGCTTAAGTGTTCATATGGAAGAATGAGTCTGCCTTGTACAAGACCACAGCCATCATTGATACGATATGCATCAAATGCGGTAAACATATTTACATCTACTTTAGAATAATCCAGTTCCTGTAAAGATAAGCCTCTTTGATATGCTTCATCAAAATAGATGCATTCGTTTTGCTTGACTTCACTTCTTTCTGAACGCTGCTTGATTTGTCTTTGTTCATACAATGTATGATTTGCATCACCAATTTCTGAATAATCATCCATTTCTTTTGTACGTAATTGTAATTCTACATAAGAATTGGATAAATCATCAAAGAATGAGATATGTAAAGAACGATATCCATTCTTTTTTGCGTCATGAATATAATCTCTGTAGTATGGTTTTACATCATCATTTAATAATGGGGAAGAAACTCGGAATTTTCTTTGCTTTTCACTTGTGAATCCATTCTGTTCCATAAAATATGGAAGACGATTCGCTATTTCATACAGATAATTTAATTCAATTTCTTCTTTATTATCTGTTGAATGTAAATGACATTTTGGCATACAGATCACAATACGATACGCAATCAGATCTCGATAGTATGACACTGCATCTACGATTTGTTCAGCAGTAGGGTATGTATTATTCTTTTGTTTATATTCATAAATGTAACGAACGATATATCCATTGAATTTTTCTTCTGCCCGAATCAATGATTTGATTCTTCCACGAAATGTAAATGCAAGAAATGGATAATCTGCTGCCATAATTTTATAGAATTCACGAATTCTTTGAGACTGGGACGTTAAGAAATCATTGTGTTCTAATAAAGAAGTGTATTCCTTTAGAAATGATACATGTGCTAGATCGACAATATTATTTGTCTTTTTTGCTTCCATTTCTAAAGCAGCACTATATTTATGAAGGATACGAATGAGCGTATCGCCACTATATAAGTAATCAGTTAACTGGATCATATACATATCATAAAACAAAACAGACAAAAAGAAAAACCTGGATTTCTCCAGGTCATAGAATTACATCTTTGAATATTCGCAGGCAACCTTAGCCATTAACTGTGCATTGTTGAATACGAGGTGGATATTTGAATCTAAGGAATCTCCACCTGTTAATGCGGCAACCTTAGCAAGTAAGAATGGTGTGCAGGCTTTTCCCTTGATTCCCTTTTCATCCATTTCCTTGATTGCTTCATCAATTGCATTGTTGATGATTGTATCATCCATAGCGAATTCTTCAGGAATTGGATTTGTTAATAAGATACCAGAATGGAATCCGAGATCTTCACTGGATTTATATACCTTTGCACATTCTTCAGGTGTATTCATCTGGTAGTCAACTTCTAATCCAGAATGTCTTGAATAGAATGCTGGAAGTTCCTTTGTCTGGTAGCCAAGTACTGGAACACCCTGTGTTTCAAGATATTCAAGTGTTAAAGCAAGGTCTAGGATAGCTTTTGCACCGGCACAGCATACCATAACAGGTGTATGTGCTAATTCCTGAAGGTCAGCGGAGATATCGAATGTCTGCTGTGCACCTCTATGAACACCACCGATACCGCCAGTAGCGAAGAACTTGATACCTGCCATATGAGCAATGATCATTGTTGTTGTAACTGTAGTAGCACCATCCTGTCCTTCTGCACAGATAACTGCTAAATCTCTTCTGCTGGCCTTTGTGATAGCCTGTCCTTTTTTGCCGAAGTATTCAATTTCTTCCTTTGTTAGACCTGCTTTGAGTCTTCCGCCAATAATAGCGATTGTTGCTGGAACGGCACCGTTATCACGAATGATCTGTTCTACTTTTAAAGCTGTTTCAACGTTCTGTGGGTATGGCATACCGTGAGAAATGATTGTGGATTCTAGTGCAACGACTGGTTTTCCTTCAGCCACTGCTTTTGCAACTTCTGGGTTTACATCTAAAAATTTGTTTAACATGTGTGTTTTCTCCTTTTCTTTTTTTATTCTTGTATCATTTTTTCTTTGAGTGCTTCAACTGACATCATAGGGTTGATTGTTTCTGCGCCTTCTACAGCGATTGCAGCTGCAGCAGAAGCAATGGCGCATGTGTCTGAAAGATTTGTGCCTTCCAGATATGCCCATGTAATTGCGGCCATGAATGCATCTCCCGCACCCGTAGCATTCTTCATGTTTGCCTTGTAACAAGGAAACATGATGGAATCGTTATGGTCTGCGCCAAATACACCATCTGTACCACATGAAATAAAGACTCTATGCAATCCTGTGCTTAGCAGGACATCGGCTGCTTTTTGTAAAGATGTCTGATCTGTAATTTTGACACCACTTAAGTATTCTGCTTCGATCCTATTTGGTTTTAATGTATTGATTTTTGATAAATATGGTTTCAGCTTTCCTGCTTTGGAAACAGATACTGGATCAGCAAAGATTGGTGCTGTGCAGTGTTCTGCAAGCCATTGAATGGAGTTTTCAGGAATGTTTGCATCAATGACAACAACTTGTGCGTTATTGATGATTTGCTGGTTTTCTGCAAGATAGCCAGGCGTGATTTCTTCACAGATACTCATATCACTGACTGCCAGTGCCATATCTCCACTTGGATCAGATAAGAAGATATATGTACTTGTAGAAGCGTTTTTAACTTTCTTCGCATGAGAGATATCAATACCAAGATTTGCGCAGCTTGCTTCAATGCGCTGTGCGTATTCATCATCTCCGAATGCGGTTAAGAAGCGTACATCTGTATCAAGCAATGAAATATTATGTGCGATGTTTCTTCCGACACCACCTAAGGATGTTGTGGACTGGCCTGGATTGGAATCTCCAGAAATGAGTGGCTTATATGATTTACCGCCAATATCAATATTGACACCACCAATGACAACGACATATGAACCACTTCTTAGAACATATCCTTTTCCAGCGATATATCCTTTTTTCATGAGATTAGAAATATGAACGGCGATAGAAGAACGAGAGATACCTGCTTTTTGCGCAAGTTCTTCTTGAGAAATCATTGGATTTTCTTCAATCCATTGTAAGATTTGTCTTTCTCTTTGAGTCATGTTTCCCTTTCTAAGCTAATATAAATACACTAAACAAATGCTTATACATATATTTATATACGAAAGAATCTACAAGTCAAGCGTTTTCTTTCCTTGTGGATATAATAACTCCAAATAAAATGATGATGCCGCCAATCATCTGTGTAATAGTGATATTTTCGTGAAGAATCAGATAGGAAAGAAGAATGCCAAAGACAGGCATAAAGTTCATTAGTACAGAAGCGTGGGATGCCTTTAATCCTTTTAACGCATGATTATAAAGAAGAATTGCGCCAACGGAGCATCCTGCAGATAAATAAAGAAGGGAAAAGAGAATCTGTGGCGTGACATTGATGATCATCGGATGTTCTATTAAAAGAAGTGGAAGAAATCCAATGGCACCAAAAAACATCTGATAATACGTAATTGTTAAAGAATCGTAGTGTAGTGGAATTTTCTGTACGAGGTAATTGTAGAATCCCCATAGGATTCCCGCAAATATTAATAGTAAGTTTCCTGCCATATTGGAAGACGCAGAAGAGAAGCCAGTGAGAATAACAACACCTGCAACACTGCATGCGATACCTGATAACATTCGTTTGCTTGTTTTTTCGTGATACACAAGAATTCCTACAAGTATTGTTAAAGCGGGATAACATGCTTCAATCAATGAAGTCATAGAGGCACTTGTTAAAGAAAGTGCAGTATTTTCTAATGTGTAATAAATAGAAATTCCTCCAATTGCACTGAAAATGACAGTTTTTAAATGTTGCTTTGCGATTTTTGTGTGTTGACGCGTTATGCAGCGATAGATCAATAAGAGAATAAAACTAATTGAAAATCGAAAAAGACATAATAATATTGGTGAAAAAGCTTGATAGGCAATCTTTGTGGCAATAAAAGAAGAGGACCACATTAGCATTGCGAATAGTGCATAAATATAGTATTTCATGGCAGTATTATATGATGAAAATATGGTGAAATGGAATGCTTATTTAAAGTTGCTGAACTGAAAAGTTAAATTCCACTTTCAAAAGAAAAAAATTAAAGTTGAAATTAGTTGTGCAGAAACAGTGCTGACAGGTAAATTCAGTGCTGTTTTTATTGTGGAA
>NZ_JBQHWJ010000058.1:0-14453 GCF_052064035.1 Bulleidia sp. HCP3S3_C9
CAAGAAAAGAATGCATCAGATCACAGATTTCTTCCGTATTGCTGACATGAAGAAAGATGATCTTTTCATTTATTCTATTTCTTGAATTCACCATTTTGCTAATATAGCCTAGTGATTATTTTAACAGATGCTTCTCCAAATGATAGTTTTCGTATTCATGCATCAAAAGATAATCCATTGGGATGTAACTATGAAGATGATGCAGGCGTGAAAGATGCAGCGAAGGAAGTTAGAAATTTGAAGAAGAATGGTATTCGTGTTGGTGCAATTTTATTTGGAAGTCATGATGCTTCGAAAGAAGCAAGAATCATTTATGAAAATGAATATGTAAGAATGAAAAGTGTTGATCAGCTAGCAAATGCCGCAGGTTTTTTAATCCGTAAAGAAGTGGCATCTATAAATGTATGAAAGCAGTTTCATAAATTGGATTATAAATGTGGGTGAAAAATGTGATTTTTTTTAACACAAGTAAAAAAATAGGACTATAGTAACAATAGATATTGCAGAGCAATCCAATTTGATTTCTGACTTAGAAATAAGCTATTAACCATAATTCCTGAACTCTGAAATAAAACAACTGTTAAAACAGTTGTTTGGAGGACCTAAAATGATTAGTTTTATTTTATGTTTGGCTCTGTTGATTGTTGGTTACCTTACATATGGTAAAGTTGTTGACAACACATTTGGACCAGATGACCGCGAAACACCAGCAGTTCGTATTAATGATGGTGTTGACTATGTCGTAATGCCTCAATGAAAATTATTCCTTGTGCAGTTATTGAACATTGCAGGATTAGGACCTATCTTTGGCGCATTGCAAGGCGCTCTTTGGGGACCTGTTGTATTCTTATGGATTACATTTGGTACAATTTTTGCAGGTGGCGTACACGATTATTTCTCAGGTATGATTTCTGAACGTAATGATGGTAGTTCTATTGCTGAAGTTACTGGTAAATACTTAGGATCTTTAATGCAGAATGTTATGAGAGTATTCTCAGTTGTACTTCTGATCATGGTTGGTACTGTATTCGCAGTTGGTCCTGCAGGATTGATTGTTACGTTGTTTAAGAACAGTGGTGCTTCTGGACTGCTTACAACTACATTGTTCTGGCTGATCATTATCTTGACGTATTACTTTATCGCAACATTTATTTCTATTGACAAGATCATTGGTAAGATTTATCCAGTCTTTGGTATCTGCTTGATCATCATGGCAGTGGGTGTCATCATTGGTATTTACACAAATCCTGAATTTACAATTCCAGAAATCTGGTCACATTTCTATAATATGCATCCATCTGGAACACCTATCTGGAGCTTTATGTTTATCACTGTTGCCTGTGGTGCAATTTCTGGATTCCATTCAACACAGTCTCCATTGATGGCTCGTTGTATGAAGAGTGAAAAACAAGGTCACTTTGTATTCTATGGTGCAATGGTTGCTGAAGGTATTATTGCATTGATCTGGGCAGCTGCCGGATGTGCTTTATATAAAACAACTGGTGGATTAAATACAGGATTAGCTGAAGTACTGGCTGGTGGTCAATCAGCAGCTATCTATGATGTATGTTCTAGAACAATGGGTGGCATTGGTGTTGCATTAGCTATGATTGGTGTTGTTGTATGTCCTATTACATCAGGTGATACTGCATTTAGATCTGCTAGATTAACACTGGCTGACTGGTTCCATATTGATCAGGGATCATACGCTAACAGATTAAAGCTATGTATTCCAGTATTGGGCGCTGGTGCTATCTTAGGTATTGGCAATGCAACTGGTTTGATTGACTATACGGTTATCTGGCGTTACTTCTCATGGACAAACCAGACATTAGCAATGATCGTATTATGGGCTGCTTCCATGTTCTTGTTTACTGAAAAGAAGAACTATTGGGTAACTGCTGTTCCAGCAACATTTATGTCTGCAGTATCAGCAACTTACTTTATCTTAGCTCCTGAATGCCTGGGTGGATTTATTAATGCAAAGACAGCGGAAGGTGCCGTTATTTATAATACTGCTCTTGCATACCCAGTTGGTATCGTATTTGCAGGATTGATGTTATTCTTATTCATTCGTGCAACAAAAACACATAAAGCTTAATATTTAGAGGTTTACTTATGATTTTCATGCCATATCCGTTAAGTACATTACATCTTGATAAAGAAGAATTAGAAATAGATAAGAAAACATGCAAGAAGATTGGTCCTTGCGGTGTTGGGAAAAAAGCACTGTATTTAAACAGTTTCTTCATTGATCGTAAATATTATATTCCATATTCATCTATCACACGTGTTTTTAAACGTATTGCGATGAGTGAAGGTGGATTTATTGGAAAAGGAATGTTTGCGACAATGTCATATCTTGTTGTGGAATATGATCATGGGAAACAAAAGCAATGTAATTTTAAATATGAAGATCAGGTAGATGAAGTATTGCATTCTTTAAAGAAAGAACAGCCACAGATTAAATTGTATTCAAAAGCAGGTGAAGCAAAAATTAAAGAAGAGGAAGAAAAGAAAAGATTAGAAATCTTGTCTCGTCCAAAATTACATGCTTCACAAGAAAAAGAAATTGCTGAATTAGAGAGGGCAATTGCGTACCTTGAAAAAGAACCTTCGTATTCTGAACGTTTAAGCGCTGCAGCAAAACGCAAAAGAGCGTATTACAGAACACGTCCTAGTTATCGTTATGTTGCAATGGCAATTACAATTCTTGGATTTATTGCATTGATTTACGGTATTTATTCATTTGCTCATCATAGTGATTTTGGTATCTATTTTGCATTATTTGGAATTGCGGCAATCTTTACGTTTGCGGGATTGAGTGTATTGCCAACAGCGCGAAATAATAAGTCAGCTGTAATGAAGTATAATGATGATGCAATTTCCGCGATGGAAGAATATATAGAAGGATATGCGAAGTTTCCTCTTCCTGCTCGTTACGCACATCCAATTGTTCTACAAAGAATGATTCGGGTGATTCAGCAAGGTCGGGCTTCTAAGAAAGAAGATGCATTGAACGTTGTAAAAGATGACTTAAAGGCGTTGAATGAGAACGTACAGGTATCGCAGGAAGAATATGATGAAGTTGTAGCAATCAAAGCAATGTTCTTGAATGCAAATTATGAATAATTGAAAAGCTAGCAGGTTTGCTAGCTTTTTTAGATGGAATGCTTTTTTTCTTTTTTGATTTCATACATTTTTGCATCTGCAAGAGAAATTGCCTCTTCTAGTGATAGTTGCTGATTGCGATGAATCGAAACTTCTCCAATGGAGAAAGATAATTTGAAATGTTTTTTCTCAGAAGATTCAATTGCGTATTGTGAATTGATGAAATCTGTATCGCATAAAGGAATTGAAGATATTACAAGAAATTCATCGCCACCATAGCGCATGATAAATGCTTCGCTTTGGAAGAGCTGACGTAGCTTGTCTGCAGTGAATTGTAATGCAAGATCTCCGCTTTCGTGACCATATGTATCATTGATTGACTTCATATCATCAATATCTGCGAACATGACATATGCTTGTTCTTGATTGGCAAGAATATTTCTAAATGCGTCTTTTCCATATTTCTCAAGTCCAAATCTGTTATAGCAGCCTGTTAAAGAATCATGAACATAAAGAGTGTCTAATCTGCGATTAATACGTGAAGTCATGATTTTCTTTCGAAGATTTTCTAAAGATGTTTCAATTAAGGATAGATATACACCTGAGAATCCACAATGATCAAATGTTGGAACACCACGTGTCAGAATGCATCCAATGATAGTTGAACCATATGTTAATGGACAAAGCATATATAAATCATTTTCCATAGGAATAAATGAAGGAAGAATCGATGAAGAATCATAGGTTGCATAGAAATGTGTTAAGTTGTCTGGATGCAATACTTTTTTTCCGTATACGGATAATAGATGCATTGTTTTTGAGTAATGTGAAATGCCGCCTGGATTTTCAAAGTTTTCAAAATACACACCATCCAGCATACAGTAAACTTCTTTGACGCCAAACGTGGAAAAGAATTCTTCTAACACGTTTCCAAATTCGTTTAATGAATTGCATGCAAGTAATGCAGGTCCAAAATGGGAATGGATCCAATGGAAATTATGTAGTTCCTGATTAATATGTAAAAATCTTTTGGAGAATAATTGGAGTCTTTCTTGATTGATTTCACCTGTACTTTCTTCTTTGATTAGTTCAAATCTGCAAGTAACTTTGACAGGGAGTTTTTTATTTTGTGTAAGTTGATAAAGACTTTGCACGGCATCATATCCAATTTGAAAATAATTACGATTAATTGTGGTGATTCGTGGAGAATATGCGTATGCAAGTTCCTGATTGTCAAATCCTGTAACAAATACATCTTCTGGTACACGAATTCCATGTTTTTTTAAAACATTGATAAATGCTCTTGCGTTGTTGTCGTTAGCACATATAAAACAGTCTGGCAGTGGACGGTTAGAATGAATATATTCTTCCGCTGTTCTTTCTCCATCATCACTGTCCCAGCTTTCTCCATAGCATCCTAAGTTATTGATACGATGATTTTGACAATAGAAAAGATATGCATTTTTTCTTTCTTTTGCTTCTTCACTGTTTTTCCGTCCACCAATAAATACAGTACTTTGCACATTTTTTTTCATTTGTCAGATAATCCATTAATGTATAAATTGATGATGCATTATCTGTGCCAATTTCATAGGCATAAGATAATGGATAGTTGATGGAAACAACTGGAATGTTGAGTGCTTTTGCCTTGTTTGCGATGAATTGGCGGTCTTTCAAAGGCCATGCGCGATTTCCTTGAATAATGATTCCATCATAGTTTGATAATGTTGGAAGGTGTAAGATTTCTAAAGCAGATACATCAACTTGCTGGTCGATGTATTTTGCTAATGCATTGAATACTGTAAATTTAATATTTTTATTTTCTTGAACATATTTCTGCATTCCTTGTAATAGATTATAGGAATGTTCATAGTTCCAATCGAATGTAATGTATGCGAAATGATATGTCATTATCTGTATTCTCGTTTCTTATTTATATTATAAATCATTTTGTAAGGAATCGAACTTGGAATTAATTATTAAATAGTTATAAAAAGAGTGGATTAAAACAATTGATGTAAATTGTATAATCACTCTTTTCTTTTTGTGAAAATAGAAATATAATTCAATAGTTCAAAAATGAACTATTCATAAATGGAGGAATTATGTTTGATATTTCATTTGCTAATAAAATAGTAAAAGCATATACAGATCATTGTAAAGAATTGTGTACAGAGCTGGCAATTCCACAGACTGCATTTGATATTTTAATGTTCCTGGCAAATCATCCGGAATACAAGAGTGCAAGAGATGTTGTGGAAATTAGAAAAATTAAAGCAAATCTTGTTTCAATCAATGTTGAAAAGCTTGTGCATGAAGGATTGCTTGAAAGAAAACATATTGCAGGGGATCGAAGAAAAGTGGAATTATCGATAACTGAAAAAGCGAGTGCAATTGTTGAAAAAGGAAAAATTGTTCAAAAAAAGTTTATAGAACAGTTAATGGATGGAATTGATGAGAATACACTTTCCTGTATTCGTGAAGGCTTCCAGAAAATGGAAAAGAATATTGAAAAAATGGAGGAAAAATAAAATATGTCAATGTTATGGATTGTGCTGGTTACATTTCTTGCGGGAATGGGTGCTGGGCTTGGAACTGGGTTTGCAGGAATGAGTGCTGCAGCTGTTATTACACCGATGCTTGTTACGTTTTTGAAGATGGATCCGTATATGGCTGTTGGTATTGCACTATCTTCTGATGTATTGGCAAGTGCAGTTTCAGCGTATACATATGGGAAAAATAAGAATCTGGATATTAAAAATGGCATCATTATGATGTTGAGTGTTTTAGTATTTACAGTTGTTGGCAGTTACGTTTCATCATTGCTGCCTTCTGCAACAATGGGTGGATTTTCCGTATTTATGACATTCTTGCTTGGTATTAAATTTATTGTTAGACCTGTCATGACAACAAAAGAATCGATGCAGAATGTATCTGCGAAGAAACGTGCAGTCCAATCGATTATCTGTGGTGTATTCATTGGTTTTATCTGTGGATTTATTGGGGCAGGTGGTGGAATGATGATGCTATTGATTTTAACGACTGTACTTGGATATGAATTGAAGACTGCCGTTGGTACAAGTGTATTTATCATGGCATTTACCGCTTTAACAGGTGCTGTTTCTCACTTTGCAATTGGTGGAATGCCTGATTTAACGGTTTGGTTGTTGTGCATTGTATTTACTTTTATATGGGCAAGAGTTGCTGCTGTATTTGCAAATAAAGCTTCTGCGAAAACATTAAACCAGGCAACAGGTATTATTCTTGTGATTCTTGGTGTAGTTGTCATGAGTTTTCAGTTTTTTGTGAAATAACGAGTCTAAGCGTGATACTTAGACTTTTTTAATAGCTAATTTACAAGAAGAAGGTAAGCTAACTGTGGGGAATAACGTAGATGAATGACAGCGTTTTGTCTACTGGAAATTGGATGCAAAAGAAAAGTGGAGAAGAACAATGTATATGATTCCTCTTGTTATTATGATGTTTTGTCTGATGCCGCTTATATTTAAGAATCGATGGATTGCATGTGATGATGTTTTAATTATTTTACTTGTTTGGCAATTGATAGATACGTATAGAAAAATGAAAAGAGAAAATAAAACTCTGTATGAAGGCGGCATACAGAGTTGTAAAAAATCAATTTTTTTCCTGGAAGAGTTTTTCTCTTTGCTTGAGGCTCTTTTTTAACCAGGAACCTTGCAGATAATAAATTAAGAATAGAGCACTTGTCATTACCCAGGAAATTGGGAAACAGATAAGCGTATCAAATAATGTCTTTGCTGGATAAAAGATGATCCAGCAGATTCTAAATGCGCCAATACAAAGCGCAGTAATTACTGTTGGAATAAATGAATCGCCACAGGCACGGATACTTGAAGATAAGATTTCTACAAAGCAGAATGTTGCCCATAGAGGACAGATGAATTGTAGAATTTCCATGCCGATGCGGATGACTTCCTGATCTTGTGTGAATAGGTGATATAGGACGCCTCCTCCGAAATAACAGATAAGTGAAATCGTTGCGGCACCAATAAAGTACATAATTGTTCCAGTATGAATTCCTTTTTTGACACGGTCGATTTTACCAGCACCGAAGTTTTGACCACAGAAGGTAAGTACTGCCTGGCCAAGTGCACCAGATGTATTCCAGAATAATGCATCAATTTTACCGAAAGCTGTATATGCAGCAACTGTATCAGTACCATAACCATTCACGCTTGTTTGGATGAACAGGTTTGCAACACAATATAGACAGGATTGAATACCTACAGGGAAACCAATTTCTATAATATGTAATAGTACTTTTGAATCAAATGTTAATTTTGATAGATGAAATGCATAGGAATCTGTAGTAGATGAAAGAACCCTTAATGTAAGAAGTGCAGATACAACTTGTGCAATTGTTGTTGCGATTGCTACACCAGCAACGCCCCAATGAAAGAAAATAACAAATACAATGTCTAAAACAATGTTTGTAATACAAGATGCAATTAAGAAATAGAGTGGTCTTTTGGAATCTCCGATTGCTCTAAGAATTCCTGAACCATTGTTGTAAATGAGTGATGGTATCATCCCAACAAGGAATATACGCATATATGTAATGGAGTAATCCATAATATCTTCTGGAACCTTTAACAGATCTAAGATCCATGGTGTGAATGCAATTCCTAGAATAGTTAATACAGCGCCGAGTACAATTGCCAGGAACATGGATGAGTATACACCTTTTTCAACACCTTCTAATTCATGGTTGCCATAATATTGTGCAATAACGACTGTTGCACCACTTGCTAGACCAACAACAAATCCAACAAGCAGGTTGATGACAGTTCCTGTAGAGCCTCCTACAGCAGCAAGTGCTTCTTTTCCTACGAAATTTCCTACAACGATAGCATCTACTGTGTTGTATAGCTGCTGGAAAAGAGAACCGCATAAAATTGGTAAAAAGAATAGAAGAATCAATTCTGTAATATTACCTTCTAACATGTTTAAGCTTTTCTTCACAAAACCGTACCTCCATTGAGTATTCATTGTACTCTTGTTTTATTTGAATGTTATAATTTTTAAGAGAATAGGAGATTTTTTTATATGGTTTATGGAATTATGGCAGTTATTTTTCTGTGTGCTGGTTTAGCACTGACATTTTATGTTAAAAAACTGGATAATAAATTTGTTGCATATGTATGTAAAGTTACTGGAATTGCGTTTATTGCAATTGGGGCAGTTTCTTTTTATTTGTTGATGAGTGGACAGTTTTAACGATATACTTGTTAGGCTTTTTGAGGAAAAAGTTATGATAACAAGTATTGATCATGTGATTTTGCTTTGGATTGAAAATCATTTGCGTTTTGCATGGATGACGCCTTTCTGGAAGATGATAACACTTTTAGGGAATGGTGGTGTTTTTTGGATTCTTGTGTGTCTTGTAATGCTATGTATGAAAAAAACAAGAAAAGCTGGAATTGTTATGTCTGCTGCACTGATTATCAATGCATTGCTTGTTAATGTCTGTATTAAAAATTTTGTTGCTAGAGTACGGCCATATGATGCCTTTGATGATATTATTCGTTTAATTGAAGTACAAAGAGATTATTCTTTTCCGTCAGGCCATACTTCAGCATCTTTTGCGTGTGCATTTGGTATGTATTTAGGATTGCATAAAGAAATGAAAAAATATTCCATTCCTTTTTTTGTGATTGCGACTCTAGTTGGTTTTTCTAGATTGTATTTAGCAGTACATTATCCAAGTGATGTATTAGGCGGTGCAATCGTTGGCATTTTAAGTGCTTTCGCAGCAGTATTTCTTTTAAATGAATTTGAAGCTTATAAGCAAAATGAGGGGAATGTTTCATGAGTATTAGTTTTTTTGTTACAATGCTGGAAATGATTGGGAGCGCAGCATTCGCAGTGAGTGGTGTCGTTGTGGCGAAAACAAAAAAAATGGATATATTTGGTGCAGTGATTCTTGGATGCATGACTGCAGTTGGTGGAGGATTTATTCGTGATTTGATTCTTGGAATTCATCCACCACTGATGTTTCTGAATCCATCCTATGTTCTGTGTGCATTTGTTTTTTCAATCATTACGTTTCTTATTGAATATACAGGTGCTGATCGTTTCAGCAGACATAAAAGTTTCTCCGACTTGCTGTTGAATATTACAGATACGCTAGGTCTGGCAATTTTTGCTATCATGGGATCACGTACTGCTATGGAAAATGGATATGTGGATAATCGGTTCTTATGCATATTTGTTGGTACTTTAACTGGCATTGGTGGAGGTATTCTTAGAGATATGCTTGCAGGAGAAATGCCATTGATCATGAGAAGCAGAGTGTATGGTGTTGCTGCCCTTTTAGGGGCAATGATATTTGTATATGCATATTCTGTTTTTGGGGAATTGAATGCAATGGTATGCAGCTTTGCTGTGACTGTTACGATTCGTTATTGTGCGATTCATTATAGGTGGAATCTTCCAAGGTTAAAGTAGGGTGATGAGATGGAAAATTTAGACTTTTCTGAGCGTATTAGAAATGGAGAAGATCTTTGCTTTAAAGATCGTTTATCTGTTGTGTATCATTTATCTTTGCCTGGCATTCTTGCACAGATTTCTGAAATTGTGATGCAGTATATTGATGCGGCAATGGTGGGTGTTTTAGGTGCAGGTGCGAGTGCTTCAATTGGCTTGGTATCTTCTTCGACGTGGCTGTTTGGCGGAGCAATTACGGCGTGTGCAGCTGGTTTTTCTGTACAGGTTGCACATGCGGTAGGTGCTGGAAAAGAACATCGTGCAAAAGGAATTTTTAAGCAGTCTTTGCTTGCAAGTTTGTTATTTTCACTTGTCATCTGTGCTATCGGTGTGCTTTTGTCATTTAAACTTCCACAATGGCTTGGTGCGGATCAGGCAATCTGGAAGGATGCAACGAATTATTTTCTGTTTTTTGCATTATTTATTCCAGTTAGACAAATCAATTGTCTGTGTATGAATATGCTGCAATGTTCAGGAAATATGAAAGTGCCTTCCATTGTTGCTTCAATTATGTGTCTGTTAGATGTTGTATTTAACTATTTCTTGATTTTTCCTGCAAGAACAATTTCTCTATTTGGAAATTCATTTGAAATGTATGGTGCTGGTCTTGGAGTTGCAGGAGCACAATTAGGTACTTCATTTGCGACTGCTGTATCCATGTTTATTTTACTGGTTTATGCGATTACGAAAGAGAAGAAGATTGCATTTATCAATGAAGAAGAAAGCTGGATCGTAGAAAAAGACGTTTTAAAGCAGGCAATGCATATTGGTGTTCCTATGGCAATGGAACAATGTGCAACAACTGGTGCACAAGTCGTTTCTACAAGAATTGTTGCCCCTTTAGGAACGGTTGCAATTGCGGCAAACTCTTTTGCGATTACGGCAGAATCTCTTTGCTATATGCCGGGTTATGGTATTGCGAATGCTTCTACAACAATGGTTGGACAGGCAATCGGTGCAAAACGGAAAGATCTTGCGAAATCTTTTGCATGGCTAACTACATTTACAGGAATGATCATCATGACAGTAACTGGATGTTTGATGTATTTTTTGTGCCCGTATGTCTTTGCATTTTTAACGCCGGTAGAAGAAGTTCAAAGATTGGGTGTTTCTGTGTTGCGTATAGAACTGCTGGCTGAACCTTTATTTGCGGCGAGTATTGTTGCAAATGGTGCATTAAGAGGTGCTTCGGATACATTGGTTCCAGGTATTATCAACCTTGTGAGTATATGGGGTGTAAGAATTACATTAGCGTATTTCTTGTCAAAATCAATTGGTTTACAAGGTGCATGGATTGCGATGGCTGTAGAGTTGTCAGTTCGTGGAATATTATTTTTGATTCGACTGAAAAAAGAAAGATGGTTAGCAAATTGCTAACCATTTTCTGGATAATATTCATTTAAAAAATGAAATTGACCATCATATCCGAATTCTAAGATATGACAGTTTTTTAAGTGTGTTATTTCAATGCTTTGTCCAATATTGTGCATGAAGAAACCAATTGCTGCACCGTGTGAAACGCAGAGAACACTATTGTGATCTTCTTTTTCCATAAGAGAAGTTAAAAAGGAAATCATTCTTTGTTTTAGATGTTCTTCACTTTCACCTCCGCAAAGTTCATAGAGCTTTGAGCGCTGCTGCCATGTGAATGCTTCTGCAATCTTACGGCTTTCACCTTCCATTGTTCCATAACATCGCTCATTTAATTCATTTCTTCTTTCGTATGGCATAGATGTGATTTCTTGGATAGTTTCTTCTGTTCTGTGCAGCATGGAACAATAAGCATGATCAAATGAGATTCCTTTTTCGTTGAAAATCTGTCCGGCTTGTTGTGCCTGCATGTGTCCTTTTTCTGTTAGAGGTGAGTCACACCTTCCTTGAATCAGATATTTGTGATTGAATAATGTTTCTCCGTGTCTAACTAAATAGAGTTTTTTCATATATGTATTTCCTTTAATTTCTTTTTTGCTTCTTTGACATACAAAGAGGAATTTTTTTGTATGGAGGCAAGTTCGTCATCTGTTAATGTTCGAATGACTTTGGCAGGAGAGCCAAGAATCAGTGAATTTGGCGGGAAAACTTTGTTTTCTGTAATGAGTGATCCAGCGCCTACAATTGAATTTTCTTTGATTTCGGCGTGATTCATGATAATAGCCCCCATACCAATCAGACAATTGTCATGAATCGTACATCCATGAATAATAGCGCTATGACCAATGGTTACGTTACTGCCGATAGAAACAGGACATTGATGAAATCCTGTGTGTATCATAACTAAATCTTGAATGTTTGTTTGATCTCCAATTGTAATTGGATCGTTTTCTGTACGGATGACAGAATTGTGCCATATAGAACAATCATTACCAAATGTAATTTGTCCTTTGATAACTACATTTTCTCCAGTATATATCGTTGTCATGAGAATATTTTAATACAAATTGCTATAATAAATATAATGAAAAAAATAAATGAAGGAAATACAGTTGGGTTTGTCATTGAAGAAGTGACATTATATGGCGAAGTGGAAAAAATAGAAGTAATTGAAGATCGTGTGTATTACACGATCTACGCAAATCATAAACTTTATCGTCATGTTGAAGAATCACGTATTATTCATAATTATGGAGTCTTATATGAATAGAATCGTAAAAGGTATTGCACTTGCGGCAGGTACGTATGTGGCTTGTGGTTTACAGTATCGTAAAATGGATCAGACAGAATATTTGATTTCAACAGATAAAGTGCAGGATGATATATGTATTTGTGTTTTATCGGATCTTCATTGTCGAAAGTTTGGGGATAAACAGAGTCGAATTATGAAAATCGTTGATCAACGGCATCCGGACTTAGTGATGATTCCTGGAGATTTATTTGATGTCGACAGAGATTTTTCGATTTCTTTTATGTTGGTCGATGCTTTGAAAAACTATCCAGTCTATTTTACATCAGGAAACCATGATAATTATCTGAACCAGATTGATGAACTGAGAAGAATCTTGCGGCAGAAGGGCGTGCATGTGCTGGAGGATGAAGGTACTGTTTTTTCAAAAGGGAATAGTACAATTGAAATATTTGGTATGAGTGATCATGGTAGAAAGCCGGTGATTCAAGCTTCGGATCTGAAATATATGTTTCATACAGACTTGTATAGAATATTGATTTCGCATCGTCCGGAGTATACTGAATTTTATAAAAAAGCTGATTGTGATCTTGTGGTGAGTGGACATGTTCACGGCGGACAATGGAGAATACCGTTGATGAAGCGTGGAATGTATGCACCCCAGCAAGGGTTGCTTCCTGAATATTCTCAAGGAATACATCGTTTAAGTGGGACAGATCTTGTGATTTCAAGAGGATTGGCGAGTGGAAATCCAATGATTCCTCGCTTGTATAACAATCCTGAAATTGTTTTTATTCAACTTACAAATCAAAAGAAAAACAATATCAATGCGAAATGATATTGTTTTTTTGAATGTTGCTGTTTATGAGTCTTTGATTGCATTCTTTCATTACTTTGTTATGACGGATGTATTTTCTTGTGACTCTTTCTGAAATTAAACACATGATTTCGTATGAAATGGTATCTAATTCTTGTGCCATTTGTTCGATGCTAATGTGATCGCCGAAAATTTCTACGGTTGTACCGACTTTTACGTCATGAGGCAAGCGGATCATTGTTTGATCCATACATACATTTCCGACAACTTCTGCATATTCTCCATCGACGTAAACTTTTCTGCCTGTATTTTTTCGAATGAATCCATCTGCATAGCCAATTGGACAAGTTCCAATGATTTCGTCTTCTTCAGCTGTATGCAATGCGCCATATCCAACGGTTTCACCTTTATGGATTGTTTTTGTCATGAAAATCTGAGTATAAAGAGAGACAACTGATTTTAAAGCGTTTGTATAAGGTGAGAGACCATACAGGGAAATACCTACTCTGCATGCGTTGGATAATTCATCTTGAAAGAATATAGTAGCATCACTGTTATCACAATGTATCCACTCAAAAGGGTAATCAAGAGATTGTACGGCTTCCTTGAATAATTGAAATTGCTTGTTTGTAATATCGTGATCTATTTCAGATGAACAATAGAAATGTGTAAATATACCTTCTGGAATGCATCCGGCAGCTAACAATCGATCAAATGCTTCCTTTAATGTTGCAAGATCTTTAAATCCTAATCGATTCATACCTGTATCCACGGCTAAGTGAATCATCAGTCCTTTACAATTGGATTGCGTAACTTTATTTACCCATTCAAGTGAAATTGCAGCGGTAGAAATATGATTATCAATTAAGGCAGGAATGTCTTCTGGATTTGTTGCACCAAGGATGAGCAGTTTGCCATGATATCCTTCATTGCGTAAAATCATTGCTTCATCTAAAGAGGAGACAGCTAGCATATCTGCACCTGCTTCAATACAAGTGCGAGCTACTTCATAATCTCCATTTCCATATGCGTTTGCTTTCACAACCGCAATATATTTTTTTTTGCAAATATCTTTTGTAGTTTTTACATTATCATAAATAGCATCTAAATTAACTTCAACCCAAGTATTTCTATACATTTTTATCACCTGTTAACAATTATACGCTTATTTATAAAAGAAATATAAAAAATGTATACTAAAAAAATTCGGCTAATCTACAATCGTGTGGTTGACAAATGGCTTATTTACGCTTAAATCTAACCCTTTCAAGAACTAAATGGCGCAGAATTCTATTAGATTTCGGCCATTTTTCATTATCTCTTTTACATCTCTGCAGATATATAAACCAATTTAAATAAGATTGTAAGTTTTCTACT
>NZ_JBQHWJ010000059.1:0-13524 GCF_052064035.1 Bulleidia sp. HCP3S3_C9
AAAGTTGAGTATGTTAATCCAGCATATACAAGCCAAAGATGTCCTGTCTGTGGTAGTGTTCATCACGCCAGAGATAGAAACTACACATGCTCCTGTGGCTTCCGTATCCATCATTTATGCAATTTTTGTTTATTTGTTACCAGAGCACAGTAAAAAAGTACACAATAAAACAAATACAACATTAAAAAGAATATTGCTTATCTTCCTATCGTTTCTCTGGATTGGTACAATTCTTTTTACATTATTTTCTTATGTATCCTCTGCTTATCTTGTTTTAGGGATATTTGCCGCATATGCATTTCCATTTCTATTTCTCATTTCAAGTTTCTATTATTTAGTAGGCAATCATTCTTAAGCAACATAAAAACGCCTCTATCTAGAGACGTTTTTGTTATTCTTATTCAGCTTCTAATTTTTTGTAATCATCATACACATTGGATACTGGTGTATGGTTTTCGATTGCATCAATTGTATTAGCTAACATATCAGCAACGGATAATACAGTAACCTTGTCTGTCTGTGCTGCCTTTTCTTTAGAAAGAGCAATTGTATCTGAGATAACCAATTCCTTGATAACAGAATTTTCAATCTTCTGCATTGCATCTCTAGAGAAGATACCATGAGTAATACCAACGTATACTTCCTTAGCACCATGATCCTTTAAGATCTGGCAGCCAGCACATAATGTACCAGCAGTATCACAGATATCATCAACAACGATACAGATCTTTCCATCAACATCACCGATAACATTCTGTGCTTCAACCATGTTTGGCTTTGGTCTTCTCTTATCAATGATAGCGATAGGTGCATCTAAGATATCAGCTAATCTTCTAGCACGAACAACTCCACCATGATCAGGTGAAACTACACATACAGAATCCTTAGGGAAATTCTTTTCAACAAAGTATCTTCCAATCATAGGAACAGCTGTTAGATCATCAATTGGGATATCAAAGTAACCCTGGATCTGAGATGCATGCAAATCAAATGTAATAACTCTATTTGCACCAGCTACTGTTAATAAGTTAGCGACTAGCTTAGATGTAATTGGCTGACGTGGAGCAGCTTTTCTGTCCTGACGTGCATAGCCATAGTAAGGCATGATAACATTAATTTCACCCGCAGAAGCTCTCTTACAAGCATCAATGCAGATCAATACCTCCATGATATGTTCTGTAACTGGTGTGCATGTAGACTGTACAATGAATACAGATCTTCCTCTAATTGATTCCTGTGGTTCAACAAGAATTTCTCCGTCTGCAAAGTGTTCAACCTTGATCTTTCCAAGTGGAAGATTTAACTTTTTGCAGATTGATGCTGCTAAATCAGTGCTTGATGTTAAAGCGAATATGACAGTTTCCTTAACCATTTTTTTCCTCTCCTGTTTCATGCCTGATTGACATGATTCATAACGCATGATTAGTTTATAACGAAATGTATTTTTTTGAAACCTCTATCAAGCATTTTTATCATTATTTTTGACAATTTCTAATGTTATTCTTTACTTTTCAAGTCTATAATAATCCCTGTTTTTAAAAATCAAGGGAAGATTATGAAAAAACTAGAAACGAAACAATGGCTGCCATTGATTGGAATGACATTAGCCGCTTTTATTTTCAATACATCAGAGTTCATGCCAATTGGATTATTAACATCCATTGCTGCTGCCTTTTCCATCAGTGAATCACAGGCAGGCATTATGATTACCGCATATTCATGGGCAGTCATGATTCTATCTGTACCACTCATGATTGCTGTATCAAAAGTATCTTTTAAACCAATGTTGTTAGTCACACTTGTTGTATTCGCAATTGGACAGATTCTATCAGGGATTGCACCAACCTTTATCATATTGATTATCGCAAGACTCGTCGTAGCATCCGCACATGCAATCTTCTGGTCTGTTGCGTCCGTCATTGCGGTAAAGCTTGTTGATGAACAACATCGAGACTTTGCAATGAGCATGATCGTTACGGGAACATCTATTGCGATGATATTTGTCCTTCCACTTGGAAGAATCGTTGGACTATATCTCGGATGGAGAATGACATTCATTCTTGCAGGCATCATTGCTTTTGCCTTATTTGCATTCCAGTCCTTTGTATTTCCAACACTAGATAAACCAGAGCCATTTAAAGTAAATCAATTACCACTACTATTCAAAAATAAATCTCTTGTAAGTATCTTTGTAGTATCGTTCTTATTCGCGACAGCTTACTATACAGCCTACAGTTATATCGAACCATTCATGTCTTCCATCGCAAAACTATCAGATACATGGATCACACTGTCCTTATCTATGTTTGGTTTTGCAGGAATTCTTGGAAGTGTCCTATTTTCAAAGTTCTATTCCAAAAATAGAGTTGGATTCTTACGTCTCATGACACTCAATATTGCAATTGTATTGTTACTGTTAAAACCATCCACTGTATCTTTGATTTCATTATAATTTGTATGTGCATATTGGGGATTAACTTCCACTGCGTTTAACGTAGCGGCACAATCCGAAATCATCTTGCACGCTGATGCTGCTGGATCAGTCGCAATGGCATTCTTCTCAGGCATTTTCAATCTTGGCATTGGAACAGGATCATTCATTGGCGGTAAAGTTGTAGATCTAATCAATCTAGGATCTATTGGTTATATTGGTGCAGTCATTGGATTACTTGCTGGAATCTATTGCATCCTTTCAACAAAGTAAGAAAAAATGTACTTTTGCATCACGCAAAGGTACATTCTTTTTTTATCCTTCTGTATGAATTTCACCAGCACGCTTCAATGCATTCTTACTTGCAATTGGTCCAATGACTTCATATACAAGCGTTGCACTCAAGATGACCGTCTGGATTGGCTGACCATATTCTGCAGGCAATTGTGCCAATGCCATTGTAGCCATACCAATCGCAACACCAGCCTGAGGCATCAAAGCCCAGCCGATATTGTCTTTTACAACTGCTGGCTGATGTGTAATTGTTCCACCAAGCCAGGATCCCGCAAACTTACCAGAGAATCTTGCAATAATATAAACGATACCAATCAATCCAACCTTTGGTAAAGTTGCAAGGTTCAACTGTGCACCTGAAATAACGAAGAACAACATGAACAACGGATATGTCCAGTCATCAATGCATCCAAGAATTCTTTCCGCATCGTCTCTCAAGTTAACATATACAGCACCCATTGCCATACATAATAACAGGTTAGATAAGCCAAAATGATCTGCTAATCCAACACCCAGGAATACACCTGCAATTGCTAATGACATACGATTTGTATGAGACTTAAAGTAACGGTGACTGAGTGCCAGCAAGAATCCCAAAAAAGCACCAAGTAACAAAGCAATTACAATATCTAGAAGTGGAATCAATAATGTATTTGTTACATTAAATGATTGATGATTTACCATGTTGATCGCAATATTAACGCAGATAGAATATGCAATCAAACCCGTTGCATCATCTGCCGCAACGACTGGCAATAACATATCTGTTAAAGGACCGCTCGTTTTATACTGACGAACAATCAATAATGTTGCTGCTGGAGCAGTAGAAGCTGAAAGTGCACCAAGCATGATACAGATAATTGGATCAAATCCAAGCAGCAATGTAATACTCATCGTAAATACCACAGCGCCAATAGATTCCAAAGCCGTGATAATCAATGCTGGTTTTCCAATGGCCTTTAAGCTGTCTAGTTTAAACTGATCACCAATTGAGAAAGCAATAAAGCCTAAGGCTGCTTCTGTGATAATATTAAAATTTGTTAATTGATCCTCTGGAACAAGTTTAAATACACAAGGTCCAATCAATACACCTGCAATCAAATATGCAGTGACGTTTGGAAGCTTTACTAAACGTGTAATACGTGTCATCAGCAAGCCAGCAAGCATTGCTAAAGCTAAATAAAACAATGTACTCATAGTTAGTTTTTAGACACTTCCCATCTAGTAACTGGCAATGTAAATAAGATACCTGTATTTGGTAATTTCATATCTCCAGATACGGAATGAATAATATCAATTGCACTTTGAATTTCTTCATCTTTCAATACAACCAGAATCATCTTATTCTGTTGACGACCTGGATTCACAAATTGACGTAATCCACCAAAAATCGTTGGTGCATCCACACTGTCCTGATTCAAAGATTTCAGCATCCCTTCACAATCGACAACAGAAGCACCATGAAAGCCTGCTTTTGCAAGTTTGATCATAATTGGATCTACTACATTTTCGTGGTTTGTAATATGGACTAATAACTGCATAATATCCCCTCTTTTCTATCTCCGAATGTAAATTATAGGAGATTATATAAAAAATCTTAAATTATATATTATGATATATCCATAAGAATTTATTATGGAGTGTATTTATGATTGATCAACGAATTATCACGTTTCTATGTGTATGCGAAAATATGAACTATACAAAGGCTTCTCAAGAATTACATATTACGCAACCAGCAGTATCTCAACACATTCGTTTTTTAGAAGAGAGATACAACACAAAGCTGTTTACATATCAAGACCGGAAACTTGCATTAACAAAGGCAGGTAAGATTTTATATGAAACAATGTCTGTCATTCGCAATGATGAAGAAATCATGATCAAAAGAATGCAGGAAAAGCAATCTACCATTGAACTTGTTCTTGGCGTTACGCTTACAGCTGGAGAATATGCATTAGCAAAGCCATTATCCGTATTTTTAAATAAGCACCCAGAGATGAATATGCATATTATTTATGGAAATGCGGAACAGCTATTAGCTAAATTAGATAATGGAGAAATTCATTTTGCATTGATTGAAGGATATTTTCCATCTCATAAATACGAACAGTTATTGTATTACACAGATAGCTTTATTTGTGTATGTGCAAAAAATCATACATTTTCTAAAAAAGTCAATCATATTGAAGATCTCTTAAATGAAAGAATACTCATCCGAGAAACAGGTTCTGGCACAAGAGATCTATTAGATAGTTATTTAAAAACATATAACTTATCCTATTTAGATTTCAAAAATCATTTAGAAATTGAAAGTATCTCATCCATCATTTCACTATTAAAAAATGATTGTGGAATTTCATTTCTGTATCGCTTATCTGTAGAAGAAGAATTAAAAAATGGATCATTGAAAGAAATCAAGATCCAGAATTTACAACTCCATCACGATACAACTTTTCTATGGAATAAAAACAGCGTATATTCAAAAAAGTATAAAGAAATCTGTAAAGAACTCATAGGAGGATTTAACTAATGAAAAAAGAACTTTTAGAAAGTATTTTAAATGCACTACCTTATGAAATTGTTTTCTGTGATAGGAATCATACAATTCAATATCTCAACAAAACCGCAAAACAACATTACGGTGAACGCATCCATATTGGAGACATTATTTTCAATTGTCATAATCAGGAATCCAAGAAAAAAATCATGAACTTTCTTGAAAAAGCAGATGCTGGAAGTGATGAAATGTTTGAAGCATACAATCCTATCAAACAGGAAAGAGAATTCTTTACACCCGTTAGAAATTCCAACGGGAAAGTAATTGGATATTTTGAAAGACACGAAGTTCACTGGGATACAATGCATCCTGAAGAACCTGTTGGAGAATACTGGAAGCGTGGAAGATAAACCTATGCAAATTGTATTGTGGAATGGAACTGATGAAATTATTATTACTAAATTACGAAATCAAGGATATTTAATATTCCTTTATAGTGAAGAACCATATTTTTACGCATATAAAAAATACTTTCACTATGTTAACGGATTTATCACAAACAAAGGACATTATGCACATATGGGATGCTGTGAAGTACTGGTTGATTTGCCACACAAACAGATCACGCACAATGATCAAGAAATCTATTATGGTATCAATGCCGTATATTGTTCACCAGACAATCCTGAATATGCATCACTAATAAAAAAATATGGAAAAGCTCGTGTTCATACAACCCTTTCAGATAAGCAAACAATCTACAATACTTCTACTGATCATCCTGTTTATGAAGAAGCCATCAAAATCATTCAACAATATTTCCATAATGCAGAAATCAAAAATGAGTTTTTATCTTAAATTCTCATTTTTTGACCGCAATACAAGACTCATTCATTAACAACATCCTAGTTGTCTTCTGGGGTGCACTATGGCAGATCGTAATTATCATTGGTGCTTCTACATTGGTATACACACCATTCGTTATTGCTTCCAACAAACAAGAAGAAGCATAAAAACAAACCAAAAAGATTTGTATCACAGCGATACAAATCTTTTTTATTTTATCTTGATTCTTGTGTAATATTCTTTTTCATCTTCATGATGAATATATGCACCATTCTTTAACATCACATGTAAAGATGCAGGATTCGTTTTCGCACAGGACATGTAGATTTCATCTTCCTGAAGATGATCTTTAACAAGATCAATCAACAACTTCAAGCCTTTTTCTCCATATCCTTTTCCACGATACTCTTTCAAAATACAATAGCCAATATGACCAGGACCATTCATAAGAAAGTCATTTAAATAATGTCTGAAATGAAACAGCCCAACAATGACATCCTCATCCCATAAGAAATAATTCGTATCTGGAACAAATCCATCTTTCAAATCAATTCCTTTTGCGTGATTGATAAAAGAAGGCAGAATCTGTTCTTTAAATTCTTCAAAAGAACAGTTTTCATATTCATTTGTAAAGCCATTTTCATCCGAAGGAATACGTGCAATCACTTCATATTCCTTTTGCATATCATCAATATTTGCTTCTTTGAGATATAACATTAAAGCTCCTGATCCTGTGCAAAAGTACCAGGCATAACTTCTGTATTATCTTTCACTGTTGTTTTTCCATACAAATATGTATTTGGATGAACAATTACATCATGTCCAAATCTAACTTCTGGGCCAATATATGTATTATCTGGATCAATAATATTCACACCTTCCTTCATCCAGTGAAGATTAATACGGTGCTGAAGATACGCATTTGCTTCTGCCTGCGCAACACAATCATTGATACCTTCCACTTCTCTCCAGTCATCACAATTGATTGCGATAACTTTCTTGCCAAGATTCTGTAAGATTTCTACTAAATCAGTCAAATAATATTCATGCTGTGCATTTTCATTCTTGATCAGTTTTAAGCCTTCAAATAAAGATTCAGTTTTAAAAGCATAGATACCTGTATTGATTTCTCTCACGTTTCTCTCTTCTTCATTTGCATCTTTAAATTCAACGATTTTTTCAACCGTGCCATCATCTCTACGAATGACTCTGCCATACGCACCATTATCATCAGGGACTGCAGTCAATACTGCCATATCAGCATCCCCTAATTCATCATACATCTTTGCATATGTTTCACTTCTAACGCATGGACAGTCACCAGAAGCAACCACTGTAATACCACTTTCATTTTCAAGCTGTCTAGCCTGCATGACTGCGTGTCCTGTACCAAGCTGTGGTTCCTGTACGACAAATTCACATTGACCAGCCAATTCTTTTTCAACCAGTTCATGCTGATAGCCCACAACAGTTACAATTCTTTCAGCACCAGCTTCTTTTAAAGAACGAATTACCATAGATGCCATTGGTTCATTTAAAATCTTATGTAATACCTTTGGCAGAACAGACTTCATTCTCGTGCCTTTTCCACCAGCCATAATAATTGCATTTCTCATATTCTATCTCCCCATTCTTGAATCAACGATTCTTGTTCTTCTGACGAAGTACTTTTCTTTCTTCAAATCATTCATTGTATCTTCAATCAATTGACGATCTTTTGTAATACCAAATACAGTAGAACCACTGCCTGACATCAAAACACCGTCAAATCCACGTTTTGTCAGTTCTTCTTTTACGTTGCGAATATCTTCTACAAGCTGAATAGCAGCTGGTTCTAAGCTATTCCCCAAAGAAGAAATAATACCTTCATAGTCAGAGCACATCAATGCATCTCTCATTTTCATACAGTCAGGATGGATTGGTTCTGTACTATCTACGATTTCAAATGCTTCTTTTGTAGATACACCTTTTCTTGGTTTTACAAGTAAAATATCAAAATCTGTAGTACAAGAAAATGGATTAATAATTTCTCCAATTCCTTCAACATATGCTGGTTTATTAATCAGACAGAACGGAACATCTGCACCAACTTCTTTTCCAACTGAAATCATATCTTCTTCACTCATATTCAAGTTCAACATACGATTGATCATACGAATTGCGGCTGCCGCATCCGCACTGCCGCCTGCTAAACCCGCACGTGTAGGAATATGCTTTTGAAGAATACATTCAAATTCCATCTGGAAACCATATCTTTGCTTCATCACATTGATTGCTTTAATGATCGTATTCTTATCATTGACTGGTAAATATGCACGATTCAAAGATAGTGTTGTTTCAAATGCAGGTTTCATCTCTAATAAATCATAGAAATCAATTGGTACCATGATCATCTTCAAATCATGATAGCCATCCTCTCTTTTTCCAGCTACATCTAAACACAAATTGATTTTTGCATATGCTCTTTCTTTCATAAAGTTGCCTCATACAGTTTCTTTAATGTATCTACATCTAATTCCTGTGCTCTAATACCAGCATCAATCCCAGCCTTTTCTAAAGCCAGCTTTGTCTTTTCACTATCCTTCAGATATTCTTTTAAATTATTGTAGATCGTTTTTCTTCTTTGCTTAAAACATGCTCTAACAAATGTAAAGAAATCCACAAGATTCAAAGATGTATCAATATCCTCTTTTCTAGAAAATTGAATAATCACACTATCCACTTTAGGAGAAGGATTAAAGCTTCTGCCAGGAACTGTAAACAATTTCTTTACATCATATAGATATTGTCCTTCCACACTCAAAGCACCATATTCACTATCGTTAGGTTTCGCAATAAAACGATCACCAACTTCTTTCTGCATCATCACAGTAATATAAGGAATATCATGCCCTTCATCAAAGATCTTAAACAGTACTGGAGAAGTAATGTAATATGGAAGATTCGCACAAACAGTAACCTGACCATATTGTTCTTTCAATTCTTTTATTTTTGTAGAAATATCTGCCTGCAGAAAATCCTGCAAGATAATTTCAACATTATCATATGCAGATAATGTATCCGCTAAGATTGGTGGTAAAGATTCATCAATTTCATACGCTACGACATGATGAGAATGAATCGCAAGCTGTTCCGTCAAAGAACCAATACCAGGGCCAATTTCAATCACTGCACCTTCACAATGTGCAGCTAATGCACAACGTTCTACAATGATTGGATCCACTAGAAAATTCTGTCCAAAACCTTTCTTTGCATGGATACCATATTTCTCTAGGATTTCTTTTGTTCGTGATGGGGTTGAAATAAATTTATTCATGAATGGATCACCTTATATAATTCTTCTTTTGTTATTTTTGAAAAGTTGATTCTTCGTAACATTGTTTTCGCATTTCCACTTCCAATATGAAAATGTTCACCGATAACATCTCTTAATGCCGAACTATTATCACTGCCAGATAAGCCAAGCTCAATCATGTCATTCATTGTCAATTGACAACAATCATCTTCATCAAATGAAACAACATTCTCTAATGCTTCTTTTAATATTTCATAAGTTGCGTGTTCAACACCAACTTTCTTATCTGTGCGTGCATCTTTTTTCATCACAAATGCATTCTTGCATCCTTCTACACTCTGATTTACCGCATGACGAATACGATTTCCAGGAGAATCCGGATCTGTGAATACAATGACACCTCTTGTTTTCTTTGCTTCTATAATACGATTAATGACATCTTGTCCAAGACTCGTTCCACCTGTTTCAATCGTATCACAGTCAAAATATTTACGCAGACGTTCCGTATCATGTCTGCCTTCTACAACAATCACTTCTTTGATCTTCTTCATTGACATTTCAAATACCTCTTCCAATTCTCTAAGATCGTAGAAGCCATATGTTCAACACTCACATTTCTAACATCCGCCATTTTCTGAACAATATATGGAATATTCGATGGTTCATTCTTTGTACCTCTTACAGGTACAGGTGCCATATATGGACAATCCGTTTCACTCAGCAAATACTTTTCATCAATTGTTTCGACAACTTCAACGGAATGTCTTGCATTCTTAAATGTCAATGCTCCACCTAATGCGATGTAATAGCCAAGTTTTGTAAACTCTTTTGCCATTTCCTTTGTTCCCGGAAAGCAATGCAGTAAACCAGGTACTTGATGTTCCTTCAAGATATCAAATGTATCCTGGATCGCATCTCTAGAATGCACCGCAATTGGTTTATGCAATGTTTTGGCAAGTTCAATCTGTCGAATAAACAATTCTCTTTGTTTCTTTCTTGCTTCTTCATCTTTTACCCAATGATATTCCAGACCAATTTCTCCAATGACAGATATTTCCTCTCTGGAAGCAATTTCCACAAAATCATTCCAGTCTTCTTCCGTCACTTTTTCTGCATCTTCAGGGAATATCCCTGTTGCAATCGTAATATGTTCTGGATCTCTTTTACGAAATTCAATTGCACGTATTGCTTCCTGTTTTGTCAATGTAATGATCATGATGTAATCGATATGCTTTTGTTTACATCTCTGCATAACATCTTCAAGATCTTCGCTGTAGTCATCACTCATTAAATGCGCATGTGAATCTAAATAAATGATATCTTCCATATTACTTACCCAAACAAAATCTAGAAAAGATTTCATCTAACAGATCTTCTTTTCCAGCTTTTCCTGTAATTTCTTTTAATGAAGTCCATGCGTTCTCTAAATCAATCGTCACAAGATCCAATTCCATACCATCTTCCAATGTACGAATCGCATTCTTCATACTCTGTTCCGCCTGGATTGCTAGACCAATCTGTCTTTCATTATTCAATGTATCACTGGAAGCAAGATACAATTCTTTTTCATATTTCTCTTTGATTGCATTCGTTAATGCTTCTACATCACCATTGATTGCTGAAATAGAAATACCATCATGTTGAATTGCCTTATCATTCTTATTGTATACAACAATACGATTCTTATTCTTTGTCATTTCTAACAGCTTATGATCTTCATCTGTCAAAGCTTCACTGCCATCAATGACCACAATGACAAGTTCAGCCTTTTCTAATGCCTGTAAAGATTTATCAATGCCAATCTTTTCTACAATATCATTAGATTCATGGATACCTGCAGTATCAATCAAATTCAAAGTGATTCCATCTAAGCGTACAGTCCCTTCAACAATATCTCTTGTTGTACCCGCAATATCTGTGACAATTGCCTTATCTTCTTCAAGCAAAGCATTCAATAAAGAAGATTTCCCAACATTTGGTCGACCTAAAATAACAGTATCAATTCCTTCACGGATATTCACTGCTTTTTTAGCTTCATCAATCAGTTTCTGAATATCTTTCAGCCATGTCTTTGCTTTTGGCAGAATCTCATCTTCTGTTAACTGATGCACATCATCATATTCCGGATAATCAATATTCACTTCAATATTAGAAATGATTTGCGTCAGATCTTCTTCTAATGGTTTCAATATTTTAGAAACAGATCCTTTCAAAGAATGCATTGCACTCTTCGCATTCACTTCGTCTGTCGCATTAATTAAATCATTAACTCCTTCTGCCTGAGAAAGATCCATCTTTCCATTCAAGAATGCACGTTCTGTAAATTCACCACGGCGGGCTAGTCTAGCACCTTTTCCTAAGCATAAAGACAAAATCTTTCTTGTGATAAATAGACCACCATGGCATCCAATTTCAACAACATCTTCTCCTGTATAAGATTTTGGTGTTCTAAAAATAGATACAAGTACTTCATCAACAACTTCATTGTCCTCCTGTACTGTACCAAATGTAATCGTATATCCTTCTTTTTTACTTAAATCTTTATTGATTAATTCAGACGCAATCAAAATAGCTTCTTCTCCAGAAATACGGATGATAGAAACTGCACCTGTAGCGTTAGCTGTAGCGATTGCGGCAATCGTATCGTTCATCATATTCATATCGCTTCAAGTTTATCACAATTATTGTGATATCTCATTTCCTTTTCATGTTAATATATCCACATGAAACAAGAAATTAAACAAGCATTCAATGAACAAGGATATTCTTTCCTTCTTCCAATCCAGGAAAAAGCAATTCCTCAAATATTATCTCGTAAAAATCTATTTATCCAGGCAGCAACTGGTTCCGGCAAAACACTTGCCTATCTTTTACCCGCATTAGAAATTGCTGAAGCTGCAAGTAATGATACACAGATATTAATTATTACCCCAACAAGAGAACTTGCTTTGCAGGTAAGTGAAGTCGCAAAAAATATAGCAAATTATTCAAAGCATCACATTGTAACTGTCATTGGTGGATTAGACATTCATAAGCAGGAAAATGCATTACGTCATCGACCAACAATCATTATTGGTACACCTGGCAGATTAATGGATCTCTATTCACAAAAGAAGATTGATTTATCTCACTTATTACTTTGCGTCGTAGATGAAGTAGACATGGTCATTTCTACAGGACAGAGAAAAGAAACAGAATATCTTCTTCAACATACAGACACACAGCTTGTCTGTACTTCTGCCACAAAGAATGACCTCATTACTTCTTTCTTTCCAGAAGAATATGAAGAAATCATTCAAGATGATTCTCATGTTAACAAAAACATTGATACATACTACATCAAGACAGAAGATCGAAAGCACTCATTATTACGTTTATTAAAGTCTGCACCGATTGAGCAATCCATTATCTTTGTGAATTACAAAAATGATGCGAATGAACTTGCAGACTGGCTGAAGAAAAAAGATATTCTTGTATCTTCCTTTTCATCATTCTACGAAGAAAGAGATCGCATCAGAATATTAAATGGATTTAAAAATGGAAAGTATCGTGTACTTGTTGCTACGGATGCTGCTGCTAGAGGATTAGACTTATATGATGTCTCTCATATCATTCATTATGATATTCCATTAGATGCAGATACATTTATTCATCGCTCTGGAAGAAGTGGTCATCAGGGAAATCATGGAACAACGATTACACTGATTAGAAATAAAGATTTAGAAAATGAAGTTACACAATATATTTTAGAACATTCGTCTGTTTATAATCCTGAGCAGAAGTATGAAACGAATCTATCCATTCCATTACAGAAAGAAGAAAAGAAATCTTCTACACTAACCATTCAGATCCAGGCGGGAAGAAAAGATAAGCTGCGCCCAAAAGATATCATTGGAGCCCTTTGTACAAAGCTTCCTTTCGAAAAAATTGGAACACTTGAAATACAGGATTCTTATTCTACAGTTACAATCTTGGATTCCAATATAAAAATCATTGATGCATTAAATGGATTATCCATCAAAGGAAAAAAAAGAAAGATCAAAAAATATCATAACTGACCACCTGATTCAAAAAAGTTCAGAAATCTCTTTAGTGTCCGCTTTTTAGTACAATAAAATCATATTGCTGGATATACACTTTAACTGCGAGGTAAAAGTA